>JAMOAF010000352.1 GCA_023621895.1 Planctomycetota bacterium | reverse complement strand
GGTACGGCGGTCGTCGAACTGCCCAACGACCCCAACTACCACTTCATGGCCGACATGACGGACAAGGCCGTTTCGTGGATCAAGTACCAGAAGGCCCTGACGCCGCAGAAGCCGTCCTTCATCTATTTCGCGCCGGGCGCCACGCATGCACCGCACCACGTGCCGAAGGAGTGGATCGAACGCTGGAAGGGCAAGTTCGACCAGGGCTGGGACAAGATGCGTGAGGAAACGCTGGCCCGGCAGATCAAGCTGGGTGTCGTGCCGCCGGGCACGAAACTTGCCCCGAAGCCGCCGGCGATCCAGGACTGGGGCGCGCTCTCGGCCGACGAGAAGCGCTTGTTCACCCGCCAGGCCGAGGTCTTCGCCGCATTCGCCGAATACACCGACCACGAAATCGGCCGCATGATCAAGGCGTTCGAGGACGTCGGTCAGGCCGACAACACGCTGGTCGTCTACATCGCTGGCGACAACGGCACCAGTGGTGAGGGCGGACAGAACGGCATGTTCAACGAGTACACGTACTTCAACGGCGTGCAGGAAGCCGTTCCGGACATGCTGAAGAAGATCGACCAGTGGGGCGGACCCGAAACCTACCCGCACATGGCGTCGGGCTGGGCGGTTGCGTTCGATGCCCCGTTCGGCTGGATGAAGCAAGTGCCTTCGGATTTCGGCGGCACGCGCAATGGCATGGTCGTGTCGTGGCCCAAGGGTATCAAGGCGAAGAACGGCGTCCGCACGCAGTTTGGCCACATCCTCGACGTCGCCCCGACGGTACTCGAAGCGATCGGGCTGCCGGAGCCCCAGGTGGTCAACGGCACGCCGCAGATCCCGATGGAAGGTACCAGCCTCGTCTACACGTTCGAGGATCCGAAGGCCAGGGAGCGCCACACCACCCAGTATTTCGAGATTGCCGGCAATCGCGCCATCTATCACGACGGCTGGTACGCCCGCACGATCCACCGGGCGCCGTGGGAGCCCAAGCCGCGCCGCGCGCTGGAGGACGACTCCGCGTGGCAGTTGTACGAGACGCGCTCGGACTTCAGTCTGGCGAACGATCTCGCGGCGAAGCACCCGCAGAAGCTGGCGGAACTTCAGGCGGTCTTCCTGCAGCAGGCCGAGAAGTACCACGTGCTGCCGATGGACGACCGCGTCTTCGAGCGGCTCGACGCCGCCTCGGTGGGCCGGCCTGACCTGATGGGCAGCCGCACGTCGATAACCGTCGCCGAAGGGATGACCGGCATGATGGAAGGCGTGTTCCTCAACGTGAAGAATCGCTCAAAGACGATCACCGCGGAGATCGAGGTGCCGCAGGGCGGCGGCAACGGCACGGTCCTCGCACAGGGTGGCCGCTTCGGCGGCTGGTCGCTCTACGTCAAGGACGGGGTGCCGGCTTACGACTACAACTTCCTGGGTCTCCAGCGGACCAGTATCGCGGCGAGCAAGCCACTGGCACCGGGCAAGGCGACGCTCAAGCTCGACTTTGCCTACGACGGCGGCGGGCCAGGCAAGGGCGGTGTGGGCACGCTCTACGTCAATGGCGACAAGGTTGCCGAGGGGCGCATCGAGCACACCCAGGCGGGCATGTTCTCTGCGGATGAAACGGCCGACGTCGGCATCGACCTCGGCACGCCGGTGGTGGAAGCCATCGGCGCGGAGCATGCGTCGAAATTCACCGGCCACATCCCGAAGGTGACAGTCGAGGTCAGAAAATGAAGATTACCGGAAGACACAACATGACCGGCCTCGGTGGATGGCTGGCAGCGGCGCTCGTCGTCGTGGGCACGCAGGCCATGGCACAGGCTCCGGCAGCGACGCCCCCGGTATCGAAGCCACTGTCCACCTCGCTCGGCATGGTCGTGTTCCCGGCGAAGGGCCAGACTGCGCAGCAGCAATCCCAGGACGAGGGTGAGTGTTACGCGTGGTCGAAGGGTCAGACGGGCGTGGACCCGATGGCTCCTCCGCCGGCGCCGACACAAGCCGCGGCGCAGCCTGCGCAACAGGCTCCCGCGGCTGACGGATCGAGGCTGCGCGGTGCGGCGCGCGGCGCGGCGGCGGGCGCGATCATCGGCGAGGTGGCAAGCGACGACGCCGGCAAGGGTGCGGCGATCGGCGCCACGGCGGGTGTCGTGGCCGGCGGCCGGCAAAGCCGCAAGAACCAGCAGCAGGCCGCGCAGCAGGCGGCGCAACAGCAGCAGCAGGCCGCGCAGCAGCAGCAGGCCGCATGGCAGCAGCAGGTGGGTCTTTTCAAGAAGGGCTTTGCCGCCTGTCTCGAACCGAAGGGCTACACGGTCAAGTA
>JAMOAF010000278.1 GCA_023621895.1 Planctomycetota bacterium | reverse complement strand
GATCGCGGTCCTCGTGGTCGTGATTCCGATCGTCGTCTACTACGTGCTGCGGCTCTGGCTGGAGGGGGATCAATCTCGCTATCCGGACATTGACTCGGCGTGGCGGGCGGGACTGGCGCAATTGCAGCAACGGGGGCTGAGCCCGGCGCGGATTCCGTTTTTTCTTGTCGCGGGGACGTCGGGCGAAGGGGAGGAAAAAGCGCTGTTTCGCGCGTCTTGCATGGAATTGCCGGTGAAGAACGTGCCGGACGGCGCGGCGGCGCTCCACTGGTACGCCAACTCCGACGGTATCTACCTTGTGTGCAGCGACACGAGTTCCCTGAGCCGGCTTGCCTCGTCCGCGCGGGGCGCGGAAGGGGCGGGCGAGTTCACCCCCGCCCGCCCTAAAGCCCGACCGTCGCATGGCGGCGCGCTGCGGGGAACGATCATCAGCCAACCGGCTGACGTCGATGCGGACCAGGCCGCGGAGGAACGCCCGCCGGAAGCCGGTCTCCGCCCGGCCGAGGACAGAATCCGCGGCACGATGGTGATGGGCGCCGGCCGCTCCGAGGCGGCCTCCTTGGCCGACCAGCGGAGAGCGGTGGTCTTGACCGCCGACGAGAGGGCGGAGCAGCAGCGGCGGCTGGAGTATCTCTGCGGGCTGATCCGGCGCTTGCGGCAGCCTTACTGCCCGATCAACGGAATCCTCACGTTGCTGCCATGGGACCTGGTCCAGCACCCGCGGGAAGCCCTTGAGGTTCGGCGGTGTGTTCAGAGCGACCTGGAGACCATCCGCCGAACGCTCTTGATCCGCTGCCCGGTAACGGCGCTGGTCAACGGCGTCGAAAGGGACCCGGGGTTCTGCGAGATGATCCGGCGGGTCGGCGTCCAACGGGCGGGCACGCAGCGGTTCGGCAAAGGTTTTTCCGTCTGGAATCCGCCCACTCGCGAGCGGCTCGTGGCGTTGGCGGCGCACGCGTGCGGCGCGTTCGAAGACTGCATCTATGCCCTGTTCCGCGAAACGGGCGCGCTCGGCAAGCCGGGCAACACGAAGCTCTATGCCCTGCTCTGCCGGGTTCGGCGCGACGTCCAGGATCGGCTCGCCAATGTCCTTGTCGGCGGTTACGGCCAGGGCGAAGGGGAGAGAGACGACGTGATGCTCTTCAGCGGCTGCTACTTCGGCGCGACCGGCGAGACCGAGGACCGGCAGGCCTTTGTGCGGAGCGTCTTCGACAAGCTGCCCAGCGAGCAGGAAGAGCTGGAATGGACCGACCAGGCCCTCGAGCAAGACGCACGCTGCCAGGTGTGGGCCAACCTGGGGTTCATGCTCAATGGCGTCTTGGCCCTGGTGGTCGCCGGAACGATTCTTTACAAGTGGTTTCCGTTCTGGAAATGACAGCCGGCGCGGCCTTTTTGGAGTGCGGCGATTCATCGCCGCTTTCCCCCTTTTAGATGGGGTACTGAGCTGGGGCCTTCAATCGGGGGTATCCAACGAGGGGGAAAGCGGCAATGAATTGCTGCACTCCAAAGGGGGAAAGCGGCAATCAATTGCTGCACTCCAAAATACTGCCAGTGCACTCTGGAATTGGCGCACGCGAAGTTCTAGAATTGCCGTTGGGTTAGTTCTTCATAGCCAATGGGGGGGCCCGAGATCCCATTTTGCCGAACCAAAAATCTTTTGATGTTCCACGCGGCGCGGCATTCGGGCGTTCCGTGGCGAACGACTTGTCCGATATCGAGTTCACATGTCCATTCCCGCATCGGGTGACCATCAGCAGAGTTCCGGCCGGCAGTTTTCGTCCAAGGGCGAGGCTGCGTCGGCCAGCAGGGAAGCGGACCCCGCCGTGCTGGAGGGGGTCCTCCAAGAGACGCTTTCGCTCCTGGGGGCGGAAAGGCCGCTCCCCGTGGAAACGACCCAAGCGCTCTGCCGGCTTGTCGCGGGCCACAAGGGCAGGCAATTCACACTGGAGCCGATTGCGGTGGACCTTGTATCGATCGTTTTGAAAACCCAGTTTCCAGGGTTGTGTCCTCCGCCGATGCATCAGCGCATGGCCGCGCGCGTGGCGAGGACTCTCTACGAAGACCCGCAGTCGCGGGCGCGTCTGGAGGCATTCTGGAGACGATTGGGCGGAATCTAGGTTATGGTCGAATCGCCGACTACTGCCCAGCACCTGATTGAAGACTGCCAAGGCCTCGTCCGATCCTTGGCGATTCGGATCCGAAAGAAACTCTCGTCGCACGTCGAACTCGATGATCTCGTTGCAGACGGCCAGATTGGCCTGGTCGAGGCCGCGCGCGATTTCGATCCGACGAAGGG
>JAMOAF010001024.1 GCA_023621895.1 Planctomycetota bacterium | reverse complement strand
CCAGCGGTGCGGGTCTTTCTCCTGGCGAATATCGAGGAGAATCCGCCCATCGGACAATTCCACCAACTGGTCTTCGTCGCCGCCTCGGGCCCCCGGCACCTGCCCCCCGCGCTGCCACGTGCGGCCGTGGTCCTCGCTATAGATCACCAGCGCGCCGTAGGGAGCGAACCGCCACATCGGCACGATCAGCCGGCCCTGCCGGTCCTGGATCGCGCCGCCCGGGCCGGGCACGCTGATCCGCCAATTTGCGTCGGCCATGTCGCGGGCGACGCCGGTCTGGTCGATCGGCTCCGACCAGGTCACACCATGGTCGTCGCTGTAGCGCGCCAGGTTGGAGGCGTCGTCCGTCCCCGGCCGCGCCTCGGCGGAGCCCCGGCCCGGCTTGCAGCGGAGGTAGAAGACCCAGACCCGGCCGTTCTGGTGATCGACCACGGTCGCCGGGTTGGCCGAGGACCAGTACTCGCCGGAGTGCTCGATGACCCGCATCGCCGACCAGGTGGCGCCGCCGTCGGTGCTCCGCTTGAGCACCAGGTCGATCTCGTTCCCCTTGCCTCCGGGGTCGCTGAGGTTGTACTTCCGCGCTTCGGCAAAGGCCAGCAGCGAGCCGTCCGCGGCCGTCTCGATGGCCGGGATGCGGTACCCGGCGTAGCCATCCTGCCCGGAGACGTAAACGTCCACGTGCGCCAGCGGCTCCGCGGCGATGGCTGCGGCAGCCGCGGCGACAAGCAGCAACGAGAGAATTGAAACACCCTTCATGACGACCTCCACCAGTTCGAGTTTCGAGGACCGACGCGCGGTTCGGAATGGATGACAGTTTAGACCGCCCTGCCGTGGCCGTCCACACCGCTGCCCAGATTCACGAACGCGCCAAAGTCCATCGGCTTGCGTACCGTCCCCTCGTAAACCTGGCCCGGCTCCAGCGATTCCAGCAGCTTTTTGCGGGCTTCTTCCCGCTCCCGTTCGTGGTAGGCCCGCCGCCTCAACACCAGGTTGCGGCGGCTTTCGTTGGCTTCGGTCCCCACGCGACGGAGCTTCTGGCCCACAGACTCCTCGATGTTTTCGACGCGGTACAAGGCAATGCGGCTGATGAGATTCACGGAAGCTCGACCTCGTCCTTCGCGTGCAGTTGCGTCCAGACAGCCGGATCGACGGTGTTGCTGATCGCGTGGACCGACCCGTCCAGCCTGGCCACGTTAACCACGCCGACGTGCTGGCTGCGAGCAGTTGCTCCGTAGTTGCCGCGAACCGGGCCGCTCGAACAGGCCATTCCCAATCGTTCCAGTTCGGCCGCCGAATACTTCAGCACCAATTCGGTGCAGGAAGTGATCATGTCGCCCCCTCGGTTCGGGCCGGCAAAGGGAAGGGCCGTGATGCTCGCGCCCGTCATTCCGATAGCCCACGTGCCGCGCGGGTCGATGGGCTCAATGCCCGCACGGACCTCGTCGACCGCGATGATGTTCGACGTGCCCTTGGGAAACTGCTCAAAGCCGAAGGAGACGTTGAAGCCTCCCAGGCCGCTGCCCCAAACCTTCGAGTTCGTGTTGATCAGATCGTTGGTGTCGCTGTGAAACCCGTCCGGGCAGGACGGCTGAAACGTGAAACAACCATGGTTCGTCCCCATGTTCATGGCGTAGTTGCCGCGGGCATAGCTGTGGCCCGCGGCGCCGGCCAGCAGGGCCCGTTCATACGGCAGATCATTGTTGGTGTCGGTCGGGCATCGCATCACCGGCAGATTGATGGTCCGAGCCGCCCGGTTCGCGGGATCGTCGACGGGAAGATGCAGGTTGAACCAGTTGTGGACCGCCTGCTGCTCCAAGTACGGCAGCAGGAGCATGACCCAGTTGGCGTAGAGCCGATCGGGCTGGCTGCCCGGCGAGATTCCCATGGCAACTCGGTCGAATGTGCCGATCGGCAACAGGCCCGCCCCGTACGGCTCGCCCCGCCCGTTCCAGATCATGGCGGGGGGCAGCACCCGATGTGCCGTCTGATAGTTGTGCAGTGCCAGGCCGAGCTGCTTCATGTTGTTGGCGCACTGCGAGCGCCTAGCCGCCTCTCTGGCCATCTGCACGGCCGGCAGCAGCATGGCCACCAGAAGGCCGATGATGGCGATCACCACCAGGATCTCGACCAGCGTAAACCCCCGTTGCGTGCGCGTCATCATTCCCCACCTCCCGCCGTTTGAGAATCATTCCTGATGCGACCAGACAAACGATCCCCGCAATCAGGCACCACACCCAAGCGCCGAACCAACCCTCATTGAAATTTGGTTCGGGGAGTCCATAGTGAGTCAGGTAGAATTCT
>JAMOAF010000918.1 GCA_023621895.1 Planctomycetota bacterium | reverse complement strand
TGGCGGAGGGCGGGCAAGGCCAGCTCGACCACGTCGTCGGGCACGGCGTAGTCGCGCCCGCGAAACGCCGCCAGCGTCCGCGCGCCCTGCACGAGGGCCAGCCCCGCCCGGGGCGAAGCGCCCATGTGGAAATGGGGCCACTGGCGGGTCAGGCGGACGATCGCGTTGATGTAGTTCAAAAGCTTCGGGTCGACGCGGACCGCGCTCGTCTTGCGGGTCATGTCCACGATCTCCTCGGGCGACGAGACCGTCGCCAGGCCGGCCAACCGCCGGTCGAGGTCGTCCTGCGTGCCGTGCATGACGAGGATTTGCGCCTCCTCCTCCGCCGAAGGGTAGTTGACCAGCAGTTTGAACATGAAGCGGTCCAACTGGGCCTCGGGCAGGTTGTACGTCCCCTCGGCCTCGATCGGGTTCTGGGTGGCCATGACGAGAAACGGCCGCTCGAGCTTGTGGCTCGTCCGCTCGACCGTGACGCGGTATTCCTGCATGATCTCCAAAAGCGCCGCGTGGGTCTTGGCGGGCGAGCGATTGATCTCGTCGGCCAGCAGGAGCTGCGTGAAGACGGGGCCCGGGCGGAACTGGAATTCCTGCGTCTTCATGTCGAAGATCGGCCCGCCGGTGATGTCCGACGGCATCAGGTCCGCGGTGAACTGAATCCGCCCGAACTGGCAGCCCAGCACGCGCCCCAGCGTCCGCACGAAGATCGTTTTTCCCAATCCGGGCACGCTCTCGATGAGGACGTGGCCGCTGGAGAACAGCGCCACCAACGTCCCCAGAACGAGTTCGTCCTGCCCGACGAAAATCTTGCGGACCTCCGCCGTGATCCGGTCGAAGAGGAGCCGCGTCGGCGAGGGCGGCCCGGCGTCGATCGCCGGCCCGCACGCCGCCGCCGCTTCAATCATCGGATCGGAAGTTGGAGGAACATGCCCCGGGCGCTGGACTTTGCCGGCGTCGGGCGGGAGGTCGTCGAAAGGCGATCTGGACATGGGTTGCAGCAATCAGTCGCGAGGGGTTGGTGCGTAAGGTTTGTCCGGCGGCCGGGCAGCGCCGCGCAGCGGCGGATTGGCGGTTTTTGCAGCCGCCTCCTGCCGGACCATCTGCCGGTAGTGTTGCAGCCTTTGCCGGGCGTAGGCCTCATCGCCGGTCCGCTCAAGCAAGCGCGCCACCGCGCCGATATGCGAGCCGAAGTCGGACGCCGCCTCGCTCTGCGGCTGGATCGGACGGCCGAAGATCGGAAATCGCCAGAAACAGAAGAGAATCCCCAGCAGGCAGGCGTGGGCCAGGATCCAGTTGGTGGGCCAGATCAGCATCAGTTCCAGTCCGAGCCGCGGTCCGAAAGAAGGATCGGCATCGGAGATGTTCGGCCCGCCGGCGGCCGATTCCAGGAAGGCGATCCTCCGGGGCTGCGGCCCGAGCGCGTCGAGCAGCTTGCCGGCCAGTTTGCGGTGTTCGTGGTTTGCCAGCGGGGCATTCAACAGAAAGGAACCGTTGGCCACAACGATCAGCCGGCTAGAGCGCACGGGGCGTGCGAACACGATTGCATCGCCCTGCGAGGCCAGCAGCGTGGCAGCCGAGGGCGTCGGCGTCATCCGGCAATACAGTTGCATTTGCAGTTTCGCCGGGTCCACGCCCCGGAGCCACTCGGCGTCGCCCTCAAGCGTGCGGACACGCCGGCGCTGGTACGGTCCCTGAAGTTTAAACCACTGGCAGTCTTGCGAGTTGGGCAGCGCGGCAAGCCGGGCGGCCAGCTCGCCTTGGGCCGCCTTCCCGCGGACGGCGATTCGTTGCCGCGCGGTTGCGTCGGCCCCGGCCAGCGGCACGTGCTCCCAGTACCACGGCGCCGCGTCGAAGCACCGCCCGACGTAGACCAGGCTCCGGTTGGGCCGGGCCATCAGCCAGCGCTCCAGCCAGCGGCAGGCGTCGCGGCTCGGCGGCGAGAAATCGTCGGGAAACCAGACAATCGAGTCGGCCCGCTGGTCCAGCCGAGGTGAAAGCAGCGGCCAGGAGAAGACCGTGTGTCCGCGGTCTTCGCACATTTCGGCCAAAACGGCCGTCCCGTTGACGCTGGCAAACACCGCCGGCCCGTTCCGCTGGCCGTATCCGTCCTGCAACTCCGTGCCCCCGCACCCCAGAACGCCCGGCAGCAGGACGCCAATCAGCAATACGCCCAGCCACCCCCCTCTGGTTCCCAAGCTCCGCTCCCCTCTGGTTCCCAAGCTCCAGCTTGGGAACCCTGTAAAAACCCCTGACTGCGTTCCCAAGCCGGAGCTTGGGAACGAGGTGGATGGCTGCGTTCCCAAG
>JAMOAF010000091.1 GCA_023621895.1 Planctomycetota bacterium | reverse complement strand
GATGACCGGCGGCGTCGCCCGAAGCGAGGTCTGGTGCCAGATGTTTGCCGACATTTTCGGCTTGCCGGTCGAGGTGCCGCGGGCCTCGGAATTGGGGGCCCTGGGGGCGGCGATGATCGCGGCCGTCGGCCTGGGCGTCTATCCCGACCTGGCGGCCGCGTCGAGCGCCATGACCGGAATCGCCCGCCGGCACGAACCCAACACTGCGAACCACGGCGTTTACCAGGCCCGATATCGACGCTTTCAGGAGACGATCGAGGCAATGAAACCGCTCTGGAAGTAGCCGGCGACGCGCCTCGCCCCGGCGATGCAGCGCTTAGCCGCTAAGGGTGGCTGGAAACGGAGGCAATTCCGTTCTACGAGAGTGAGCCGGCTTAACGGAACGCAAGTCAAAAACAAGGTCAGAACATGGAATTCGAAAACGAGGTGGCGCTGGTCACCGGCGCCGCCGGCTCGATCGGTCGAGGAATTGCCCAGCGCCTGGTCCGATCCGGCGCCAAAGTCTTTATCACCGATCTGAAACAAGACGCGCTCGATCAGGTCTGCGCCGAGCTTGGCCCGAACAGCCGCGGCCTGGCGGCCGATGTGACCAGCCACGAGCAGGTCGTCCGCGTCGTCGCGGCGGCCGTGGACGCCTTCGGCGACCGGATCGACGTGCTCGTGAACGTGGCGGGCGCCACCGGCGAGGGCGGGCCGGTGGAAAACCTGGCCATCGAGACCTGGAACCTCGTCTTCGCCGTCAACTGCACGGGGACGTTCCTGTTCACCAGGCAAGTCGTCCCGTTGATGAAGAAGGCAGGCTCTGGAAGCATCGTCAATTTCTCGAGCAAGTCGGGCAAGACCGGCTCGGCGCTGATGAGCGCCTACTCGTCGGCGAAGGCCGCGATCATCGGTTTTACCCAGGCCCTGGCACACGAGCTGGCCCCGCATCACGTCCGCGTCAATTGCGTCTGCCCCGGCATTACGGAGGAGACCGGCGTCTGGAAGAACGTCTCGAGCGACTACGTCAAGAACATGAACTTGCCGATGAGCGAAGTGGTCAAGAAGTTCACGGCCAAGGTCCCCCTGGGGCGCTTGGCGCGGATCGACGACGTGGTGAATGTCGTCTGTTTTCTGGCCTCCAGCCAGGCCGACTACATGACCGGGCAGGCGATCAACATTTCGGGCGGGCGGGAGATGCACTGAAGATGAAAGCCGTTGTCTATTACGCGCCCGGCGACATCCGCGTCGAAGAGCTGCCCTCCCCCACCTGCGGTGACGGCGATCTGCTCGTCGACGTCGACGCCTGCGCCGTCTGCGGGACCGATCTGAAGAGCTTCAAGCAGGGCAATCCCCGAATCAAGGCGCCGCTGACCATGGGCCACGAGTTCACCGGGCTGGTCCGAGGGGTCGGAGCTCGGGCGACCGGAGGATTTGCCGCCGGTGACCGCGTCGTGATGGCCACGAGCATTTCCTGCGGCAAGTGCTATTATTGCCGGCGCCGCTGGCCCAATCTGTGCGTGGACCTGGCGCCGATGGGGTTCAGCTATCCCGGCGGCATGGCCCAACAGGTGCTCGTTCCGGCCCGAGCGCTGGCCAACGGCCACGTGCTGAAAACGCCCCGCCACTTGCCCGCCGAAGAGGCCTGCCTGGCCGAGCCGGTCAGTTGCGCCGTGAATTCGCTCGGGCAGTGCGGACTGGAAGGAGGCGACACGGTGCTGGTCCTCGGCGCGGGGCCGCTGGGGCTGATGAATGCCTGCGTCGCCCGGGCGATGGGCGCCGGCAAGATCATCCTTGCCGAGGTCAATCGCGAGCGGCTCGTCCGGGCCGAAAAGTTCGGCTGCGACGTGCTGCTGGACCCCGCCCGGGACGACCTGGCCGAGTGCGTTCTGGACGAGACCGGCGGACTCGGGGCTGACATTGCGATCGTCGCCGCGCCGGCCGCAGCGCCCCAGCAGCAGGCGATTTCGCTGGTCCGCAAACGGGGCACGGTCGTCCTATTCGCCTCGCTTCCGAATGGCCGCAGCGAGTTGAAGATAGACAGCCGGCCGATCCACTACGGCGAGCTGCGCGTGGTGGGGACAAGCGATTCAGCACCCTGGCACGTCGAGAAGGCCGTCGAGCTGCTGGCCGCCGGCAAGGTGCCGGGCGGAAAACTGGCCACCATCGCCTTCTGACAATCATTCTGATCTACCTTCTCCCGGCTGCGATCCTCGGCGGAGATGGCAAACACGCGTTCGAGCCCCGTGCGGCCGGCCGCGGCCTTCGTCCGTTACCATCCTCTGGCGAACACGGTACCACCCGGCGGTCGGGGGCGGGAAGCTGCCATACCTGGAGGCGGAAAGGCTTGACCCTCTGCTTCCAGAAAAAATACACTTGACTCTGTAGTATAGTACGGACTGGATAATACCCGTGGCAAGGAGACAGACCAGTGAAAACCGCGGCACAAAAACCACTGACCATCGGACTGGTGGCCCGCCGTGCGGGCGTCGGCGTGGAAACCGTGCGGTTCTACGAACGACAAGGACTGATCGAGGAGCCGCCCCGTCGGCCGTCCGGCTATCGGGAGTACGACGATGAGGTGGTGGCCCGGTTGAGGTTCATTCGCCGCGCCAAGGAACTGGGCTTCACGCTGAAGGAAATCAAGGAATTGCTCTCCTTGCGGCGCGATCCTTCCACACCGGCCGCGGACGTGAAACGGCGGGCGGAGGTCAAGATCGCCGAAATTGAGACCAAGATTCGCAGACTTCAGAAGATGAAGAAAGCCTTGGAAGAGTTGACCTCGGCGTGCCGCGGACACGCGACCAGTGCCGAGTGCTCCTTGTTGCACGCACTAGACCACCAAGAGGGGCAGCCGTGAAAGCGGTTTGAGAAAATGCAGGCGCCGTGCCGTGCAGACCGGCCTTCACGTTTGCCCCTCACGGGAGAAGGAGTCAGTACGATGAACGGAAAGAAAGTTGTCAATCGGTTTGTTGCCGCCATGGCCCTGCTTGCAGCCGCGTTGTTGGCGCCCGCCGCGGCGCTGGCCCACTGCGATGGGATGGATGGGCCGGTGGTCAAGGCGGCCCAGAAGGC
>JAMOAF010000970.1 GCA_023621895.1 Planctomycetota bacterium | reverse complement strand
GCTTTCGGCTCATCGAGCAGCCTGGCAGCGAGAGGAACCGTCGCTTCGTGCTGCTCGATGGCCACCTCGCGCCGCTCGACCTGAAGGCCGTCGCGCAGAAAGACCACCGCGCCCCGCGAGGGCCGATCCGAGCGGATCGTGAGCTGGAGGGTAAAATCTTCGCCCGGGCGGACCGTCCCCGGCGAGTCGAAAGCCGCGATCCAGGTTTCCGGTCCGGTTGTTGCCGCCAGCGGCACGGTGTCGACGGGAGCCTGGAGGGCCGCGGCCGCGGCAAGCAGATTGCCGCCAACCGTCGCGTTTCCGTCGCTGAGGAGCACCGTCCGCTCGCTCGCCCGGGGAAACGCCGCCGCGGCTGCCGCCTCCAGTCCGCCGGCCAGGTCGGTGGCCAGCGGATCGGCCGATTCGCCTGCCGTTGCGGCAAACGGCACGACGACAATCCGATCCGGACCGGCTGCGCTCCGGGCATCTGCCACGTATCTCTTGGCGGCCGCGGCGCCGATCTCTGAGATGCTCGCGCTGCGGTCAACCAGCAGCACGGCGCAGCGCTCGTCATGGTCCTCGACAACGACCGGACCGGCCAACGCGAAAATCAACAGCGACACGGTCAGCAAACGCAACGCCAGCGCCGTCAATCGTCTCGCCAGCGGCTCGCGGGCGAGGCTCGCCCGCGAGGCAAGCGCCACCACCGGCAAGAGGAGCAGCGCCGCCAGCACGGCCGGGTGAGCAAGTCGCAGGCTTTGAAGAAGATCGCCCATCTTCAACAGGTCCATCGCCGGTGGTAAAAAACCCATTCAAGGGCCAACAGCAACATCGCCGTGCATACCGCCCACGGCCAAAGGGGCGCCACCGGCCGGGCCCGCGGCAAGTCCGGCGGCCCGATCGAGCCGGCAGGTCGCCCCTTGTCGCGCACGTCTTGTTCCGGGCCCGCGGTGTGCCGCTGGCCGATCGCGTGGATTTCAAGCCGAGTGCCCGGCGCGGCCAACTCGGCGGCAACGCCGATAGCGTCGTCCATGCGAGACGGCCGATCGACGGCCGTCAGCCGTTCGACGGCCGCCGCCAGGCCCTTCCGGTCCTGTTGCCGGCCGCAGACCAATACGGCCGCGCCCGCGGTTGACATCACGGCGCCGTACTCGCGGTCGCCGAGCGAGCGGATCACGGACTGGGCGGCCTGTTTTGCCTCGGCAAGAGGGTTTGCCTGGCCGCCCGGGCCGGCCGTATCAAGCGAATTGTCGATCACCAGGACGACCGTTCTGGGCCTGTTCCAGCAGGGGTCCGCCGCGGCAAACACGATCAAGCCCAGAATGGCCATGTGAATCGCGGCCGAGCGGACGCGGCGGCGCCGCCAGAGTTTGGCGCTCGTGCGCGGCTCGCCCAGGATCCGCAGCCAGAGGCGCCCGGTTGCCACCTCCACGCGCGCCGGGCGGATCGCACGCAGGTAGACGAGCACGATCGCCGCGGCGGCAAGCCCCCAGAGGAGCGCCGAAGGACGCATCAGGATCATCGCCGGGGCAATCACTCGAATCGGCTCCTGGTTCGGATCACCTCCTGCAAGACGCGCTGCTCCGGCAGGTCGAGTCCCGCCCTCGCATAGGGCACCCGCCATTTCCTGCAATAGCGCCGCGGGAGCTCTCGCTGCTCGGCCAGAAGCTCGCGGTAGCGGCGCAGGTGTGCTCCGGTAATCGTGACCTGCCACAGGTCTCCGCTTTCGACGTCGACCAGCTCCAGGTCGCCCGGCGTGACCTCGCCGGCCTCGCACGGGTCGTCGATGTGGACTACGCGCGGCGAGCAACCGGCCAGCCGCAACACGTCAAGCCCGGCACAACATGCCTCGGCCTCGCCCAGATCGCTGATCACCACCACGTGCCCGCCGCCGCGGTTGTGGCGGACGAACAGCTCGGCCGCCCGGCGGAGATTCGTCCCCGCCCGGCCGGGCGCAAGCCGCGCCAGCTCGCTGAGCAGCGTGCCGGCCCGCCCCTTGCCTCGCAGTGGGCCGAACCGCTGCTCGAGCCGATCGGAAAATGTGAAAAGGGTCAACTCGGCCTGCCGATCGAGCACCACGTAGCCCAGGGCCGCGGCGATTCTGGCCGCCAGCGTGAATCTCCTAACCGGCTTGCCCAGTCCCATGCTGGCCGACGCGTCGAGCAGCAGGTGCACGCGGCAGTCGCGCTGGATGGCGAATTGCCGGACGCGGAGTTCATCGTGGCGCGCACAGACGCTCCAATCGATGTGCCGGTAATCGTCGCCGGCGGCGTAGTCGCGATAGCCGCTCAGCTCGGTGCCCCCGCAAGGCAGGCGCGGCGCTCCTTGGGCCAATATTCCGCCTTCGAACCGGCGCGCGGCCAGGGCCAGGCATTCCAGGCTGGATAGGTCGTCGAATCTCACCGTGCTGGCCATTTTGAAACGATCTGATCGAGCAGGCTTTCGGGCGCGATGCCTTCGGCTTGCCCCTCGTAGTTGAGCGAAATCCGGTGCCGCAACGCCATCGGCAGGGCCTGGCGAATATCCGCCGCGGCAACCTCGCCGCGACCGGCCAGGATCGCCTTTGCCTTGGCGGCCAGGATAACCGCCTGGGCCCCGCGCGGCCCCGCCCCGTGACGGACGTACTGCCGGACCGCATCCGGAGCGCCGGCCTGGCCGGGATCGGTCGCCAGCACCAGCCCGATCGCCTGCCGGCGCAAGTCGGCCGAGATCGGGACCTGGCGGATGCACGCGCCCATTTCCAAGACTTCGGCGCCGGTTAGAACCGGCTGAATCGTGACCGCTGCGGCTTCCGTTGTCCGATCGAGAATCTGTTCGATGCCGCTTTCGCTGGCGCGCTCCATCGTGAGCTTAAACAGAAACCGGTCGAGCTGCGCATCCGGCAGGGGAAACGTGCCTTCCGCCTCCAGTGGGTTCTGCGTTGCAATCACGAAATACGGCCGAGGCAGCTCGAAGCTCTCGGTGGAGACCGTGACGCGCGCGTCGTCCATCGCTTCGAGCAGGGCCGACTGGGTCTTGGGCATCGCCCGGCTGACGTGGTCGGCAAGCACAATGTTTGCAAACAGGGGGCCTCTCTGGAATTCAAACGTCCGCCGTCCCTGCGGCGTCTCCATGATCACGTAGGTGCCGATGATGTCGGCCGTCATCAGGTCCGGCGTGCATTGGATTCGTTGGAAAGAGACGTCAACGGCGTTGGCCAGCGCCCGGGCGAGAGTCGTCTTCCCCGTTCCGGGCAGCCCCTCTAGAAGCACGTGTCCGCCCGCGGCCAGCGCCGTCAAGACCCCCTCGACGACCGATCCCTGGCCGACGAACGCCTTGCCGATTTCGCGCCGCATTTTCTCGAAGCCGTCGCGGAACCGATCCAGTCTTTCCTCCAAATTGGCGATGCTCATCGTGGAGAACTCCGGGGCTGTGACCGATCGTTTGTGCGGCCCGGTCCATATTTCGCCGCCGTGCCGCCCTTGCGGCGGAGAAGACATGGCTTGTGCAACGCCAGCCAGGCGCGTCCGAGCCGTGAGGGAAGTATCCTCGGCGGGTCCAACCGCGTCAAGCGACATGCGCTGGCGCATGGTCGTGGCGAGGTCCAACGCCGCCTGCCCCTCGCTCTGCTGGTCGGCGATGGGCCACCCTTAAAGATCGGCCAGGCGGCCCCGCCTCTTTCCATGGAACATCAGTCTCAGGAAGTCCGCGTTGTCCTTGCCGAAACCGCCAAATCCCGCAAACGCTTGACGCCGAACCAGCGTGCAGCTATCGATAGGGACAACAACCGCGACAAAGTCCAAACCAGCTCACGGATGAAAGCCGGCGGAAGTCGGGTCTCACCATGCAGGGGGTCTTCGTGATCGCATTCTCCAGTTCGCCGCACTTCTCACACAACCGATCAGGCGCCCCCGCATGTCCATAGCACCAACAACGCCCCCCTGTTCTGCCTCCTGGAAATGGTGGGTCAGTGGCCTGCTGCTGCTGGCCACGATGATCAATTACATGGACCGGCAGACGCTCGCGAACCTCTCCGTGCGGATCACCGATGAATTCGGGCTTTCCCAGGAGCAGTACGGCGATATCGAACTCGTCTTCGGCTGGGGGTTCGCCATCGGCTCCCTGACCTTCGGCATCCTCGCCGATCGCATCAACGTCCGCGCGCTCTATCCGGTTGTCCTGCTCGGATGGTCGGCAGTGGGCTTCGCCACGGGCTTGTCGCGCGGCCACGGCTCGCTCCTGGCATGCCGCGCGATTCTCGGTTTCTTCGAGGCCGGCCACTGGCCCTGTGCGCTCCGCACGACACAAGCCACCCTTTCGGCCAATGATCGCCTGATGGGCAACAGCGTGCTGCAAAGCGGGGCGTCGCTGGGCGCCATCTTCACGCCGCTGGTGATCCGTGCGATCGTCGGCGGCAACACCGCCCCCGGAGTATGGCGCCTGCCGTTTCTCATCGTCGGCGCGGCGGGAGCCGTGTGGGTGATCGCGTGGCTGGCGCTCGTTCGACGCGGCGACCTGAAGATGGACGGTCAAACCACCGGCGACGACTCGGCGAGAAAAAGTGCCTGGTGGACGGGGTTGGCGGGCGACCGCCGATTCTGGGCCCTGGTGATCATGGTCGTTTGCATCAACAGCGTCTGGCAGCTCATTCGGGCGTGGCTGCCGAAGTTCTTGCAGCAAGGTCGCGGTTACGACGAAGCGACCATGCTGTATTTCAATTCCGCCTACTATGTCGCCACGGACGTCGGTTGCCTGCTGGCCGGCGCACTGGGGTTGTGGCTCGCCCGGCACGGCTTTCAGGCTCACCGCGCGCGCCTCGTGGTGTTTGGCCTCTGCTCGATCCTCGCTGCGCTGACCACGGTGGCCGCCGCACTGCCGCGGGGATGGCCGCTGCTCGGCGTCCTGCTGATCATCGGGGCGGGCACGCTCGGCCTGTTCCCGTGCTACTACTCGTTCACGCAGGAGATGGGTCGGCAGCACGTCGGCAAAGCCACCGGCCTGTTGGCCACAATCGCCTGGGTCGCCTCCGCGCCGCTACAGAAGTTCTTCGGAAGGCTCGTCGATCAGACGGGCTCCTTCGATCTCGGCCTGGCGGTTATCGGCTGGGCGCCGTGCGTCGCACTCGGCGCGATGCTGCTGCTCTGGCGGCACGGCGAGGCACAAAACGCCGAAACGGCCTGAACAGGCACGCGCATCCCCCGCCGCGGGATATCCGTGCGTCAAACGTCGCTCATCAACAGGTCATGATAGATTCGGGCGGCGGATACGACTTCCTCGATCTCGACATGCTCGTCCACGGCATGGGCAGTCTCGATTCCGCCGGGACCCAAAACGATCGTCGATGCCCGCTCGGCCACCCAGGCAGCGTCGGTTCCGTACGGCGCCCCGGCGAACTCAAGGTCGCCGCGCCCGGTCACTCGCCGGCAGACATCCAGCGCCCTCCGGGCGAACGGGTCTTCTGCCGGCGTGGCCAGGGGAGGCATCATCACTTGCACCTCGCCGTGGGTAATCTCCAGCCCCAGCGCCGCCAGGGACGAAATCAGCTCGTCGCGCGCTCCGGCTGGCTGCATTCCCGGAAGCACGCGGAAATCGACGGACAGCGTGCACTCGTCGGCCACGGCGTTGTGGGTCCGGCCGCCGTGGATCATCGTGACGGTAACCGTCGGGCCGGTCATCAAGCGGCTGGCAAACGTCTCGCCGAGACGCCGCTCGTGTTCCTCCAGGTGGTGGAGCACGCGCACCGCGCCGGCGATCGCATCGCGGCCCAATTCCGGCCGGGAGCTGTGGGCGCTGCGGCCGTGGACCGTGATATCCCACCGGACCACGCCCTTGTGCTGGATGATCGGCGCAAGTCGGGTCGGTTCGCCGACCACCGCGCGGGCAAGCGGATAATCCAAGGTGGCAAACTGCCGGATGCCGGTCTGAGTGTGTTCCTCGTCGCCCGCCGCCAGCAGCACGACGGGCAAGGCCGGCCGCTCGCCCGCCTCGAGCACCTCCACAAGGGCCATCACCATGCCGACCACCGACGCCTTGTCGTCGCACGCTCCCCGCCCGAAAAGCCGCCCGTCCTGGAGGCGCGGCACGAAGGCCGTTTCGCCCCAGTCCTCGGCCGGCACCGTGTCCAGGTGCGCTTCCAGCAGCGTGCAAGGCCCCTGCCGGCGGCCCGCAATCTTCACCAGCAGCGACTCGTGGATCGGATTCGGGCGGAGCCGCTGCATCTCCACCCGGTAGCGGCTGAATAGATCGGCGAGATAGTCGACCGCCGGGCGCTCGACCGGCTCGGCCGAGGCATGTGGCCGGCCCATCGGGTTCACCGTCGGGAGGGCCACGAGGTCCGACAAGAGGCGAACCGCATATTCAACACCGATCACGCGCATGGCTCGCCTTTCATTGTCGTGCAACGTCGCAATTGGGCCAGGGATTCCGAGGGACGATTGTGCTCATAGTATGTGAATCTCTCGGCGATTCCACAACTGCGGCCCGGCGGCACCATACGTTCGCTTTCCGGTCTCGCCCCGCAGTGGCAGCGACAAACGAGCCCAGCGTAGAGCGCAGCGCCGCCCTGGGTTCGCTCCACGGCGATCCGGCTTGCATTCTCCCCTTCCATTGGCCAGAATCGTGCCTGAACACTGGCTTCGGGCTTCAAGTTGGGAAACACGCTTATGGGCGACGGGCCTTCGGATTCCACTCTTCAGGCCGGCGGATCGCTCACAAGCGATATCCGCACGCCGCCCCGTTCGATCCCCGGCATCCTCCGCCAGCTCGGCCCGGGGCTGATCATCGCCGGGGCGATTGTCGGTTCCGGCGAGTTGATCGCGACCACGAAAACCGGGGCCCAGGCCGGATTCTGGCTCCTCTGGCTGATCATCGTCGGCTGCGTGATCAAGGTCTTCGTCCAGGTCGAGTTCGGCCGCTATGCGATTTCGTCGGGCGAGGGGACGATGTCGGCGATGGACGAAGTGCCCGGCCCGCGGCTGCGGGTCAACTGGCTGCTCTGGTACTGGCTCGTGATGTTTGTCTTCAGCCTCGGCCAGCTTGGCGGAATCGTGCACGGCGTCGGCCAGGCCCTGGCCATGAACCTGCCGCTCGACGGCAGCTTCAACCGCCTGCTCGACGCCCAGGACGCCTGGGACGCCCAGTCGGCCCCGATCCGCGAGCAGCTTCGCGGCAACTACCCCGATCTGGCCAGCAGCCGGTTCAAGAGCCGCCAGGCCGCCGTGCGGCAATTGGAGAACACCGTCGCCGAGCGGATCGGGCATCCGCGGCCCAGTGAGCGGACGCCGGGCCTGTTCTGGACCGACGATGTCACCTGGGCGATGATTGTCACCCTCTTGACGATCGCCATCCTCCTGGCTGGGCGCTATGCCACGATCCAGAACGCCTCAACGGCGATGGTCGCCGCCTTCACCGCCGTGACGGTTTTCTGCGTCGTGGCCATGCAGGCCCATGAAGCCTGGGCGATGCGCTGGGATGACCTGGCCGCCGGACTGAGCTTTCGACTGCCGCCAGCCGTCGCCGGCATGAGCCGCTGGGAGCCCCTCAACACCGCATTGGCCACCTTCGGGATCATCGGCGTCGGCACGTCGGAACTAGTCACCTATCCCTACTGGTGCCTCGAGAAAGGCTACGCGCGATTCACCGGCCCGAGTGACCCGTCCGCCGCCTGGGCCGACCGCGCCCGGGGTTGGCTGTGCGTGATGCGTTGGGACGCCGGCGTGTCGATGGTCATCTACACCTTCGCCACGGTCGCCTTCTACCTGCTGGGCGCGGCGGTGCTCCATCGAAGCGGCCTCGACCCGAAGGGCAGCCAGTTGGTCCGCACGCTGAGCGAGATGTACGTGCCGGTCTTCGGGGTCTGGGCCAAGTGGTTGTTCCTGTTCGGCGCGCTGGCCGTCCTCTACTCGACGTTTTTCGTCGCCAATGCGGGCCACACCCGCGTCGCCTCCGACGCGGTTCGCGTGTTCGGCATCGGAGCGCGCGACCAGGCAAAACGCCGCTGGTGGATCAAGGTCTTCTGCGTCTTCTTCCCCGCCTTCGCCGCCGTCACGTGCATCCTCGTCCGCAAGCCGGGAGAGCTCGTGTTGCTCAGCGGCGTCATGCAGGCCATTATGCTGCCGATGCTCGCTGGAGCGACGCTCTATTTCCGCTATCGGCGCTGCGACCGCCGGATTACCCCGGGCCGGCTTTGGGACTTGATGTTGTGGCTCTCCGCGGTCGGCATGCTCATCGCCGGAGCCTGGGCGGGCGCAAACGGAGCCCTCGACCTGGTCCGCGGACTGGGGCTGTAACCGGGAAACGCCCAAGGTTCAAGGTTCAATGGCCAAGAGGGAGGCAAAGCTTGAACCTTGAACTTTGAACATTGGTTCTTGAACCTTGAACCTTGAACCTTGGATTTTGAACCTTGCACCCAATCGTGCCCTCAAACAGAAACACGCCGCCTTGTCACACGCAACTCTCCTGCCGCAGATCGAATCCGCCTGGCGCGAGCTGGCCGGCGGCCTGCTCCTGGAGAACCCGGAACTGCCCCTTCACGAGGTTGAGCAGGCATCCCGTCGGCTGATCGAGCAGTGGGCCTTCGAAATGTACCTGCAACAGGCCGAGGGCCCCCGGCTGACGGCCCCCGGTGCGGCGGCAGACCCGCCGCAGGCAAACCTCACGGCATCGGCGGCCGGCGTGCGGGCACTGGTCGAACAGGCGTTTCGCCGAGGGAATCCGCCGGTCGATATGCTCGAGGCCATTCATCAGCACCTGCTCTCCCGGCGGCTGCGCCGCGGGCGGGGGCGGCTCAGCATCGAGCCGAGCCAGCGGCGCCGGCGGGCGGAGGGAATCTACTATACGCCCGGCTACGTGGCCGCATACCTTGCCGGCCGCTGCCTGCCGCGCGGCGCGGAGGGACCGCTCCCGCGCGTCCTCGATCCCGCCTGCGGCTGCGGCAGATTCCTCCTGTCCGCTGCCCAGCGCCTGCTCCGGCAGCCGCAGGCCCCCTCGGCCCTGGAGATCGCCGGCGCGCTTCACGGCAGCGACCTGGACGCCGAGGCCGTCGCCGTCGCACGGCGAATCCTCTGGCTCACGCTGCTGCCTCGCTTGCCGGCCAGAAGCGATCCTCGCCAACTCGCCGTGGTTCTGGAGAAAAACATCCTCAGCGGCAACACCTTGACCGGCGAAGTCTGGCCCGGCGGGACGCGGCCGTTCGACGTTGTCCTGGGCAATCCGCCCTATCGCCGCGAACTCGGTGCAAAACCACTCCTCGATGCGATCGCCGATTCAGACCTGGGACGCCGGCATCGCGCGCCGCGGATGGACCTCTGGTACTATTTCCTCCATCGCGGCCTGGAACTGCTCGCCCCGGGCGGCCGGCTCGGATTCATCGTCGGCGCGTACTGGTCCGCCGGCACGGGCGCCGACCGGCTGATCGCCGTGCTCCGCGAGACGGTTCACGTCGAGGAGATTTTTCAGCTCGACCGGCTTCAGGTCTTTCCGGGCATCAGCGGCCGGCACATGATGCTGATCGTTTCCAAAACGCCGCCGGGCGGCCCGACCACGATCCGCCTGCCCGTCTCCGGCACGGCGGCCGATGCGCGGCCATTCGTCGAGGGCCGGGCGCCGGTTCACACTTTTCAGAAGACCCACGGGCAATTGTTCCGCAATCGGCTGTTGGACCTGGAGCCGCCGGCCGATCGCCTGCTCGACCGCCTGGCGAGGCATCCGGCGCTGGCCGAGCTGGGCGAAATTCGCCAGGGCATCGCGGAGAACCCGGCCAGCGTCACCCGGGCCGCCGACCGCAAGCACCCGGGGCGCTGGCGGGTGGGCGAGGGGGTCTTCGCACTTGCGCCGGAAGAACTCGCGGGGCTCGACTTGTCCGCGGCCGAGGCCCGGCTCGTGCGCCCGTATCACGACCTGTGCGATCTCGGGCGCTACGACCGAGCCGCGCGGCCCTCCCTCCGCCTGATCTACTCGACTTGCGACACCTGGCCGCGGCTCGCCGACTGCCCCGTGCTCGCCCGGCATCTGGAACGATTCCGTCCGCTGCTTGAGGCCCGCCGCGAAACCCGGTTGGGAATCCGCCCCTGGTGGCAGCTTCACTGGCCTCGCCAGGCGCGGCTCTGGGAGAGTCCCAAGTTGATCGCGCTCCAGATGAGCCGGCGCCCCGCGCTGGTGCCCGCCAGCGAACCGGCATACGTTTCGTTCAGCGTGAACGTCTTCGTGCCCCGGGGCGACGTGGCGGAACCGCTCAACTATTTCGCGGCGATCCTCAACAGCCGCCTGCTCTGGAAGTGGTTTCGCCACCACGCGAAGCGCCGCGGCGCGGGGCTGGAGATCAATGGCCACGTGCTCGCCCGGGCGCCGATCCGGCGCATCGATTTCGGCTCGCCACAACAGGCCGCCGCCTGCGATTCGCTCAGCGCGCTGGCTGACCGGATGCTCGCCCTGGCGCGGCTGGCGCGCGAGCGGCCAGACTCCGCGGCGCTCCGCGCGATCCGGGCCGAGCAGGCCGCCGCGGACGCAGAAATCGATCAGCTCGTTTACGGCCTCTATGGCCTGGCGCCCGACGAGATCGCCATGGTCGAGCAATCGTGTGGCTGTTCGGAAAACAGCGCCGTAGACTAACCTCCGCACCACGCCGGAATTGCCGTTCGTCCCCGCCCCGATCCGGATATATTCATCTCCCTCGTTCACCTACGCTCACACGTCAATTGCCCGCCATGCTGTTCGCCCTGGTGTTTATTGTTCTCGCACGCTTCCGCCCAGCCGCCGCGCCGCCAAATCAGAATCAAACCCGCCCCACTCATTTCCTCTTCCCATCCCGAAGGGACACCCCTAAGCCAGCCCAGGGTGGAGCGCGGCGAGTGAAACGAGCCGTCCGCAACCCTGGGTCCGGAGCCGCGGAAAACGCGTTTCCTCTTCGCGTCCCGAAGGGACACCCCTAACCCTGGGTCAGGAGCTGGGCGAAACCCGGCCAGCCCCAACGGGGCGGCTCTAGCGGATGACCGCCCTCTTCAATCCCAGGCGTAACGTTCATCAAGTGCAGTCCCATGCCTTTGACAGAGCGCCCGAAACTCGTCCTGGAACGAGATTCGCTTGTGGTGCTCCTCCTGATTGGCGATGTAGACTCGCACCTGCTCGGCATTCGACTGACTTACGGAAAAAATCCCATAGCCGGCCTGCCACTGGAAATCACTCCGCCGGGGCGCCCGTTTCTTGATCCATTTGGATGTTTCCGTTTTCGATTTCTTGATGACTTCCATGCTTT
>JAMOAF010000623.1 GCA_023621895.1 Planctomycetota bacterium | reverse complement strand
CGGGAGCACGCCTCTTTCCGCAACGACACGGTCGTTTCCCGCGAGCAAAACGCTGCGGCGGCCGGGTCAGCCAATGGCGATTGTCTCTGCCAGGACGGCTGATGATGTCTCAGCTCTGCACTTCCTCAACTCGGTCTTCCACGGACCGTCGCCCGGCGAGTTCAAAGCCTCGCTGGAAGACCCGTATTACGAGAGCCGCGACCGCCTGCTGATCAAGGGCGGCCGCCAGATATTTGGCCATGTGCAAATCACGCGCCGGGCGATGTACCTCGGGCGGGCGGTGATTCCGGTCGCCGGGTTGCGTTGGTTGGCCACCGCGCCCGAAATTCGCGGCCGGGGACTCGGGGCAGTCCTGCTCCGCCGCGCCGAACGCCTGATGGTCGAGCGAGGGGCCGCGGTCGGCCTGCTCTCCACCACGCAGCCCGCCTTCTTTCGCAAGGCCGGCTGGATCGATTGCGGAGACCGCAACCGCTGGATCGCCGGCGTCTGGCAGATACTCGCCGTGCTCGCCCAGACGGACGACTATCCCAAGATTCGCCGGCCGCTCGACATCCGCCCCGTGCGGCGGATGGAAATCCTCGACCTGGCCAGAATCTATCGCCTCAACACGGACGGCACGTACGGGCCGCTCGAGCGGACGGAAGCCTACTGGCACTGGCTTGTCAATCGCAAGGCTTACGACGAAATCCTGGTGGCGATCGATTGGGGAAAACACCGCAGCCGCGCGCCGTCCCCGCCGGGAATCGTCGGCTATGCCGTCCTCAAGGCCGGGCAGGTCCTCGAGTTGATGACGGCGCCCGATCATCGCAAGTCGGGCGTGCAACTCCTCTGCCGCGCCTGCGGAGAAGCAATCGAGCAAGGCATCGACACGCTCAGCATCCACCTGGCCGAGGGCCATCCCCTCTCATCCCTGCTACAGCAGGCCGGCGCCGCCGTCTCGGTCGGCCATCCGCGCCGCTGCGAAGTGCTGATGGCCAAGCTGCTCTGCCCGGACCGGATGCTCCAGCGGCTCTCGGTCGAGCTACTGGATCGCGCCAGGCGCGGAGGCCTGGGGCTGCCGCTCGAGCTGGGCTTTGCCGTCGAGAACCGCAAGTATCAACTCTCGCTCGCCCTCGGGCCGCGCGAGCCGGATCAATGCGACGGCCAGGCCTTGACGGCGGCAAGCGTTGGCTCCGGTTCGGTCGGGCGGAGCTACCTGCGCGTCGACAGTACGGCTTTCTCGCAGCTTCTCCTCGGAACGATCAAAGGCGCGCCCGGGGCCCTGGTGGCCGTCGAGGCCTCCACAAAACTCGCCCGCGAAGCCGCTTCGGCCCTCTTCCCCGGTCATTTCCTTTGGCGCCCCCCGCTGGATGACCTGCCGGCCGGCGCCAGGGCCTGACGGCTGCCCGCAAGACGGAATTCACTCCCGTCTTGGACGGTCGGGTCTACACCGACTTCAGCCCGCGAGCGACACGCTCCTTCCGCCGCGCGTTGTCGAGGGCGTGGAACACTTCATCGGGATTCACGAGGCCGACCAGCCGCAGTTCCGGATTGGACGGGTCGGCCGACCGGATGACAACGGTGCCGACGCCGCCGTTGACGACCCGATCCCAGAGCGTTCGCTCCAGTTTCAGATCATCGATGTCGATGACCTCGATTACGTCGCGGACGCGGCGAAAGATGCCCACCTCGTGATAGAACTGATGGGTGGTCAACTCGTACTTGATCGTGCCGACGCGATAGATTCGCACGCACAGGTACCAGATCCACAGTGCCGCAATCACAACGATCGAAGCGTAGCCGGCCCATTTCCACCAGCCACTCTCACCCCACCACAACCAGACAACGAGCGCCAAGAGGGCGGCCGTGACCAGGCACGTGGCCAAGAATCGGGCGTTCAGCGCCTTGGGCGAATAACCCCCTTTCGACCAACCCGAGACGGGCTCCGCCGCGGGCGTCTGCGCGCCCCCCTCGCGAGCCCGCTCCATGAGCCGCTCGCTGGCGGTCGGGCGCGCCTCTTCGCCGGCGGGTTGCTCCTCCGCGCCTTGGCCGCGGTCTTCGGCATCCGGTTGGGGAGCCGATGCGGCAGCGGGCGCCTGCTCCGCGGCCTGTTCGAGCTTCTCGCCGCATTTCGGACAATAGATGGAATCGACATTCACCTCATTCTGACACGCTGGGCACTTCATCTTGTTCGATCCTTTCCGCGGGGATTGCCTTCTGCCGGCTCGGTGCGGCCTATTATAAGCTTTTCGACGCCCGAGACTACTGGCCTCGGGGCACGCGGAGACTGCCGCCGGCAAGCCGCGCCGATCGGTCGGTTCGGAGTCCGTCGCGGCGACTGGCGCGAGCCTCGCAATTGGCTTCGCTCGTTAACGGCACCGGGGGCGCGAATGCGGCAACTGCGGTACGGGGCGGCTGCGCATGCCCCGCCACTGAGGGGTATAGCGCTTTTGAGATACGCAACGGCCAACAGCGCCCTGCGGCAAGGTCCAGAATCCAAGGTTCAAGGTCCAAGTTCCCTTAGTCCGGTGCTCCCAAGAAACGGCCCAGTCTTGGCTACTCTTGGCCATCGAGAATTGGGCCTTGAACCTTGCCCGTCCCGCGGCAACCTGGCGCGCGGTTATCCGGCCGGGGTCGGGTACGCCGCCACGCCGCCGCGAGATTATCGCGATCCCCCTTTCTAAAACGGCGGGAAAGTGTACAGTGGAAAAGGCGGCATAGGGAGTTGCCCGGCTATGAAGTGCCCGTTCTGTCACGTTGACAACGATAAGGTGATTGATTCGCGAGCGAGCGAAGACGGCGTCGCCACGCGGCGGCGGCGGCAGTGCAACGCTTGCCTGCGCCGCTACACGACCTACGAGCGCGTGGAGCGCACGACAGTCAGGGTCGTGAAAAAGGACGGTACCCGTGTGCCGTTCGATCGCACGAAGCTCATGCAGGGTCTTGAAAAGGCCTGCTGGAAGCGTCCGATCACCGACGCCGATCTGGAGGCGTTGGTCACCGAGGTGGAAAACCACATCGAAGCCAACTGCGAGTCGGAGGTGGAGAGCCGGTATATCGGCGAGATCGTGATGGAGCATCTCCGCGAGTTGGACCAGGTGGCCTACGTGCGGTTTGCCAGCGTTTACCGGCAGTTCAAGGACGCGAGGGACTTCGTCGATGAATTGCGGCCGATGCTCGCCGAGCCCGGCTGCGCCGCCCAGCGGGCGGCCCGGAGCTTCAGTGACGGCGATCGATGACAAACTGGGCAATTCCGACAAGCGAGTCTTTTGAGGGCGCGTCGGGAATGGCGCGAAGCTCGTCGGCGGCTGCCTCGACGAACTCGGTCGCTCTCCGCATCGAATAGCTGACGGCATCCGACTTTTCGAGCCACGGCTTCAGCGCGTCGCGATGGTGCTCGGTCGTCGTGGAGAGAATTTCGACCATTTC
The DNA here is from genome assembly GCA_023621895.1 of Planctomycetota bacterium. GTDB lineage: Bacteria > Planctomycetota > Planctomycetia > Pirellulales > Thermoguttaceae > JAAYCB01. Next base: position 7,809 of record JAMOAF010000623.1, on the reverse strand, counting down.
CGCGCGTTGCTCGGGCGGACTCTGGTTGAGCAGCCGGATCAGCGGCAGCGTGGGCTTCTGTTTGACCAGGTCGGTGCCGAGCGATTTTCCGATCGTCTGCTCGTCGCCGAGGACGTCGAGCAGGTCGTCGACAATCTGGAAGGCGACCCCCAGCTTGCGGCCGAAACGCGTCAGGGCCTGCCGCTCGGCCTCGGCGGCGCCGGCATAGTGCGCGCCGATTTCACAGCAGCAGGCGCAAAGCGCGGCCGTCTTGTCGGCGATGATTTCGAGATATCCGTCCTCGGTCAGATCGTAGTCTCCCCGCGTCTGAATCTGGCGGAGCTCGCCCTCGCACATCAGCCGGCTGGCTTCGATCAAACAACGGACCGCGAACGGATTGTCGAGCGACGCCGCCAGGCGAAACGCCCGAGCAAACAGGTAGTCGCCCAGAAGGATGCTCGCCTCGTTGTCCCACCGGGCATTGACCGTGTCGAGATGCCGGCGGATGGTCGCCTCGTCGAGCACGTCGTCGTGAATCAGCGAGGCGGTGTGCACCATTTCGACGGCGGCCGCCAGTTGCACATGCTGACCGTCGACGCCCCCGCAAAGCTTGCCCGAAAGCAGGACCAAGGCGGGACGCAGGCGTTTGCCGCCAAGCCGGAAGCCGTGCCTGGCCAACTTCTCGACGAACGGGTATTCGCTCGTGAGTTCTTTTCGCAGCAGCTCGTCGACCTGAACCAGTTCCTCGCGGATCACGGCGTACAGCGTGCGCAGTTCCTGCGGAGCGGCATCGCGTTTTTCAATCGTTTGGCCCATCAATTCCTTCCCAGCCGCCAAGCACAGGTTCTCTGCGCGGCGCGCACGGGCGCGCCTTTCTGCCCAATCGGCCCCAACGGCCCGATTTACCGGACTACTTTTCGGGAAAAATTCCCGCTCCGCCCACCCGACTTCTCTTCCAGTCGGATCTGCTCGATCACCATCCCGCGGTCCACGGACTTGCACATATCGTAAACCGCCAACGCGGCCACGCTGACCGCGGCCAGCGCCTCGATCTCCACGCCGGTCCGAGCGGTCGCCCGCACGCTCGCCTCGATCGCCAGGGTCCGCTCGTCGGCGAAAGCGAACGATAGCGCCACCGAATCCAGCGGCAGCCCATGGCAGAGCGGAATCAACTCGCTCGCCCGCTTGGCCGCCATGATTCCAGCCAGCCGGGCCACCTCCAAGACATCGCCCTTGCTCAACCGGCGGTCGCGAATCCGCCCGAGCGTCGATGCCTCCATCCGCACCCGGCCGCTCGCCCGAGCCCGCCGGTCGGTGACGGCCTTGTCGCCGACATCGACCATGCGACTTGCCCCACTCTCGTCAAAATGCGTCAATTCGTCCGCCACTGGAGGGAGGCTCGCGGGGGATGTTCGCTCGTAGGGAGCGCCGAATCCAAGGAAAACCAACCTTCTAGTTTACTACCTCGGGTAGCGGAATGGCAATCGCTGCTGGATCGGCGACAATCAGGCATCCCGCAGGGCGCGCTGGACGATTTGGCGATCGAAGTAGTTGATCGACATGCCGGCGTCGACGACGATCCGCTGGGCATTGATCCCGCTCGAACGGGGGCTGAGGAGAAAGGCCGCCACGTCGGCCGCCTCCTGGGTCTGGACAGCCTTCTTCCGGGGGGTGACTTGCTCGGCAAAAAGGTAAGAGTCGACGTATCCCGGGATTCCGGCCGAGGCCGAGGTTTTCAGCAGCCCCGGGGCGACGGCGTTGAAACGGACGCGAGAGAACTGGCTGAACGACTTTGCCAGGAACGCGATCGATGAATCCAGGGCAGCTTTTACCGGGGCCATGAAGCCGTAGTTTTCGCTTGCCATTCGCGTCGTGGAGATCGAAATCGTCACCACGGACGCATCGGCATCGAGCAGGTCCTTCAGCTCGCGGCTGATGGCGATCAGCGAATAGCACGAGATATCCACCGCCTGGAGGAAGGCTTTCTTGGGGGTCTCGTGAAACGGCTTGATTCCCTCGGAGTAATCGGCGAAGGCGATCGAGTGGACCAGGCCGTCGAAGCGATCGAATCGCGCGGCGATGTCTTGCCTCAGCCGTGCGATCTGGTCGGGCACTTCGACATCGCAGACGAACACGGCGGCGTCGCCGAACAGCGGTTTCTGCCCCTGGCGAATCTCGTCGCTCTGGACAACAAAAACGCACTCGGCGCCGGCCGTCCGGAGGGTCTTGGCGACGTGGGCGGCGACGCTCTTCCGGTTCGCCACGCCGAAGATCAGGATGCGCTTGCCTTCGAGCTGCAAAAAGTCCATGGCCGCCTCTTCGGTCAGGTGTCTGCCGCCGTGCAGGCGAATTCGAAGCTCACGGCGAGTTTTCCATCGACGGTGACTCGCGCCTTGAGAAAGAACGCATTGGCGAGGCGCTCGGTCAGCTCAACTTCCATCCGCAAGGTCTCCCGGGGGCGGACCATGCGTTTGAACCGCACCTGGTTGATCCGCGTGGCGACGGGGACTTTGCCTTCGGCCGCGGCGAAATGGCGGGAAAGCAGGATCGCCCCCGCCTGCATGGCCGCCTCGCAGAGCAGCACGCCGGGCACGAGCGGAAAACCCGGATAGTGGCCGGCGAAAAAGTCTTCCCGGCCCGAAAACGTCTTCGTGCAGACGATCCGGTCTTCTCCCCACGCGACGATCTCGTCGACCAGGAGGAACGGGTCGCGGTGGGGGATGGCATCGAGGATTTGCTGTCGGGTCATGCGATTTCCATTCGGCCGATTCAGTCAAGCAGGAACGCGTCGACGTCGTTGGAGACGATCACGCCGTAGTTGACCGCCCCGAGCCAGCCCGACATGATAATCCCCACGCTGCCGGCGTGATAGAGTCCGGCGATCTCGCGCGGCAATCGCCGGCTGACGGCCAGGCCCTCGAACTTGGTGCCGAAGCTCGAGCCGGCCCAGTGGCTGGTGTAGCGCTCGAACGTCAGCGGCGTCGCGCAATCGGTGGCGTCGATCTTCTCGCGGATCTTGGGCACGTATTTCTCCACGGCGTCGAGCGTCGTCTCCACCAGGCGCCGCTTGCTCTCCTGGTAGTCGGCCCGGCCCAGGCCGGCCCAGTCTTCGTACCGGGCGTTGGTGCTCGAGACGATCAGCGAGCGGTTTCGCTCCGGCCGCGTCTTGGGATAGTAGAACGAATACGTGCGGCTGGTGACCTGGCGGTTGAGCAACAGGTCGGTGCGGAACACCGGGGCGGTCGAGGTGAAGAGCAGGTCGCCGCACTCCGCCTCGTCGAGCCGGACATCCGGTTTCAGCGCCATGTAGACCTGGGTGCTGGAGTTGTTCAAGCGGACGGCTTGCGCCTCTTCGATGAACCGGGGATCGAAGCAGGCCTGGCCGACGAGGTCGAAGATCGTCCCCTTGAGGTTGCCGTTGGAGACGACCGCCCGGCAACCGATCCGCCGCCCGGCAGCGGTGACCGCGGCGACGCGGCCCCGCTCGACGTGGATTTTCTCGGCGCGGCAGCGGATGCGCACGTCAACGCCGTTGCGGCGGAGCTCGGCGTCCATCATGCCGATCAGCTTGTCGGTTCCGCCGGCGAAGGTGTAAACGCCCTTGGACATGAAGTTGGAGAAGACGATCCCGTACGTCAGGGCGGGGTCCTCGAGGGTCGAGCCGTTGGCGTAGGTGATCGGCTCCATCAGCAGCCGGACGACGTCCTCGCGGCCGGGAAAAAAACGCTCGAACAACTCGCCGGCGGTCATCGACTGATCGCCGAGATGGGTCATCGCCCGGGCAGTGTCGAAGAATTCATCGACGGTCTTGCGGGCAACGCCGAATCGCTCGACGAGGTGCCGGGTGAAGTCCCGGCGATCGAAGGTCGTCGAGAGGGAGAACATCGGATTGTCGAAGCGGATGTGCTTGAGCTGGACGATCGAGTCGGCGATCTGGCTGTTCCAATATCGGCGGCAGCTCTTGATCATGCCGGCGGGAAAGCCGTGGAGGGAGACGTCGAAGATGTGCCCGCCGGGGCGGCGGAACCAGGTGGCCAGTCCGCCCAGCTTGTAGTGCTGTTCGAGGAGCAGGACGGAGTGGCCGTTGCGGGCCAGGGTGTTGGCGGCGGTCAACCCGGCCAGCCCCGACCCGATGACCACGACGTCGTAGGCGTCCTTGGCATCGCGGAGAAAGTCCTTCGGCATGGCAAACCTGTGCGATCGATCGTCTTGTTGGGGCTTCCGCGGTGCGGCTCGGCGGGCGCGCCCCCCGGTTGAGCGGCGTTTCGGGCGGCCCCTCACTGCCGCAGGCAATAGGCGTTGGCGATGGTGATCCCGCTGATGATCGAGCCGATGATCCCGACCATGCCCTGGTCGGTCCCGCAGACGTAGAGGTTCTCGAGGTGGGTCCGGCCGTCGTAGCGTTTCTTCGGCGCCCCGTAGACGGCGCCGCGGTCGTGCCCGGTGAAACGGTGGATCGTGGTTGGCGTGAACATGTCGACGTCGACCACGTGGCGGCGGAAGTCGGGCATGAAGCGGACGGCCGACGCCACCGACTGGTCGTAGCAGCGGAGTTTCTCCAGGCGGTAGGCCCGCTCGTCCAGTTCGGACCAGCGGTCGTAATTGGCCAGCGCGGTGATCCGCACGACCCCTTCGCCGAGCGGCTCTTCGTAGGCGAAATTATTCGGCGAGCAGATGACCCCGCTCCGCAGGTCGACCAGCCCGGCCGGTTTCTCGTAAGAGAAGGTCTCCGAATCGTTGAAGAAGACGATCGTGCGGTCGTGGCCAAGCTGCTTCGGATCGGCGTCGAGGACCGAGATCGACTCGATGAAGGAGAGCCTCTCGCCGGGCGTGCCCTCCGGCTCGGGCTGCCGGCAGAGCCGCATCGTCTCGTGCCAGCCGGCGGAGGAGAGAATCCGCCGGCCCTCGATTTCGGAGCCGTCTTCGAGCACCACCCGGTCGGCGCGGCCCTCGCGGGCGACGATCCGATCGACTCCCGCCCTGAGCCGCAGCTCGCCGCCGAGGACTTTGAACTTGCGGACGAGGTTCTTGAGAATCAAGCGGACGCCCTTGAGCGGCCGCGCGAACCCTTCCAGGAAGATCGAGCGAAACATCACCGAAAACTGGCCCCATTCCATGTCGCGTTCGCGCGCCCCCCCGTAGTAGAGCAGCGGGCAGAAGATCATCTCGACCAGCAGCGGATCATCGATGATCCGGCCGACGACCTCTCGGGCGGAGGTCTCGTTGCCCACGCGCCCGAGGTCGTCGTAGTCGATCAATTCCGCCAGCAACCGCCGGAGGTTGTCTTTCTGGCGCGGAAACTGGCGGGCCACCTGCGACTGGAAGAGCTCAAAATCGTTGGTGAAGTCGAGGCGCACGCCGGGAAAAGCGATCGTCGAGCCGATCTGGGGCGAGAGGCTGAGCTCTTCCCACTGGATGCGGAGCTGGCGGAGCAGGCGGACCATCGGGCCGCGCTTCGGGGCGCGGCTCGAGAGGTAGTTGGTGACGGCGTGGAGCCCCACGTCGTAGCTGCGGCCCTTGATCCGGTAAAACGAGTTCAAGCCCCCGATCGTCGTGTGGCGCTCGAGAATGCACACCTTTTGATCGAAGTGAGCCAGCCGGATGCCGGCCGCTAACCCCGACATGCCGGCGCCGATGATGATCGCGTCGTACATGGCCGTGCCGGCTTTCTGACCTCGGCGAAATGCCGTCTTATGACCGGTCCCAACTTCACACCTGGTTCCCAAGCTCCAGCTTGGAAACCCACCCGGCTACTTCTCCATATCCTTCATCAACGGTTCCAGGTAGGCCACCGTGCTCGCCATGCTGGCCAACTGGGGGTAGTCCTCCTCCGGAATCTGCACGCGGTACCGCTTCCGCAATTCCATCACGATGTCGAGAAAATCCATGCTGTCCAGTTCGAGCTGATCCCGGAAGGCAACGTCTTCCTTGAGGTTCGTGCAGTCTTCGTCGGGCGCAATGTCCGAGAGAATCTCGACAACTGCCTCTTTGATCTCGGCGCCGGTCATGCAACACTCTCCGTAAAAAAGGGCGGGCGGCCGCCGGAGGGCCTCCGATGGGCCGGTCCCGGCGGCGAATCATTCTTTCCAATCGGCCAGCGCGCCCTCTAGATCTTTCTGACAATCACGACTGAATTGATGCCCAGCATCCCGAACGAGTTGTTCAGGATTACGTCAACCTTCCCTCTCTCCCGCGGCTGGTTGGCCACGAGCCCGTTCAACTGGCACTCGGGATCGATTTGTTCCAGGTTGATCGTGGGGTGCACGACGCCGTCGCGAAACGACGGCAAGTTGCCGGCCAGCTCCAGGGCGCCGGCCGCCCCCATCGCGTGCCCGATGTAGCTCTTGGTATTGTTGACCAGGGCGGTGGCATCGCCGCCAAACACGTGGCGAATCGCCTCGCACTCCTGGATGTCGCCCGAGATCGTGCCGGTGGCGTGGGAGCTGACGATATCGACCTGGCCGGGGGCGATCCCCGCGCGGCGGAGCGCCAGGTTCATGCATTCGGCCTGGCGCTCGGGATGGGGCAGGACGAAATCGTAGGCGTCGCTGTTCATCGCGTAGCCGACGATTTCGCCATAGACCCGGGCGCCGCGGGCCTTGGCGTCGCTGAGTCGCTCGAGCGTGTAAAGGCAGCCGCCCTCGGCCACCACGATCCCGTTGCGCTCGGCGTCGAAGGGTCGGCTGGCCTTGGCCGGCTCTTCGTGCCTGGCCAAGGCGCCCTGGCTGTTGAACCCGGCGAAGATGCCGAACGTGTGGATGCTTTCCGACACGCCGCCGCCGATCGCCAGATCGCACTCGCCCAGCCTGAGCATCTGCACGCTCTGGATCAGGCCGGCGTTTCCGGCCGCGCAGGCCGCGCCCAGGGTGTAATGCGGGCCGGTGATGCCCATGTTGAGCGTCACTTCGCCCGCCGGGTTGTTCGCCACGGTGCGGGGGTTGTGGTGATGGGTCCAGTACTGGGTGTCGTAGTCGTACCCCTTGATCAGGTAGATCTCGTTTTCCGTCTCGACGTTTCCGTGCTCGGTGACGCCCACGTAGACGCCGACCCGCGATTTGTCGGTGTTTTCCCAGTCAATTCCGGAGTCGAGCACCGCCTCGCGGGCGCAGTAGATCGCCACGCTGCCGGCCCGGGTGCCGCGGCGAAGCTCCTTGCGGCGCTGGTAGCGGAGCTCGTCGTAGTGGCAGACCCCCGCCAACGTCTCGCCGAAATAACGAATTTCGTACCGGGTCACCCCGCTCTTGCCGTTGAGCAGCGCATCGCGGTACTCGGCCAGATTGTTGCCGTTGGGCGCGGTCAAACCGACCCCGGTCAACACGATTCGCTGGTCGTCAGGCAGTTGGGCAATCATTTCCGCGCGTCACGTCTCAATAGCGAGCCTCTCCCGGCCTCGGCACGTTTCCCGGCAGTCAAAACGGGCGGCTGCCGGCTCCCTGACGAGCTGGCCTCGAAAGGTCAGGAATCCTTCAGGTTACCGGTTGCCCCAGCGATTGACAAGCGCCCTGCCGGCCGCCGGACCACCCGGCTTGGACCACGATCCCCCCCGATGTGAGAATCGTCTGGAGGCAACAGGGTCTGCCGAGCGGTCGAGGCGCGCCGGTCTCTCGATGGCGGCAGAGCCGCCTTCTTGGGCAAGGTTCAAGGTCCAATTTCCAAGGGCCAAATGGGCAAGACTGCGCCGTTCGTCGGGAGTACCGAACTGGCGGAACGTTGAGTTCTGGGGAATATGCGGCATCTCTGCGATTGTCCCACCAACCGCCCGCCTGCCGTGTGCAAGCTATCTGTGCGGTCCTGCCGGCGGCCCCGCTGTTGCGTTTCGGATGTTTCGGA
>JAMOAF010000464.1 GCA_023621895.1 Planctomycetota bacterium | reverse complement strand
GGGTTCAGTCTTCACCTCGTTCCCAAGCTCCGGCTTGGGAATGCTTGCTTGCGGTCGCCGCCAGGCGGCGAGTGGAAGGGTCAACACCATGGTCTGGGGGTGAGGTTCCCAAGCTGGAGCTTGGGAACCAGGGGTGATTCGGGGTTCAGTCTTCACCTCATTCCTAAGCTGGAGCTTGGGGAACAAGGGGGGAAACGGGCGATTGGGAACCAGCGCCGGTCACTCCAACGGCTCGCCCCCGGCGGCCACGTTGTCTTTGCTGAACAGCCGCGAGCCGAGCACGACCTTCTTCGGCACTTCCTCTCCGGCGAGGATTTTCAGGGCCATCTCGATCGCCTCCTTCCCGCCGGTTGGGTACTGAAACGTGGCGTCGAGGATTCCCTGCTTCACATAGGCGATTCCTTCGTGAGGCAGGGCGTCGATCCCGACGAAGACCATCTCCTTTTCGCGCCCGGCCGACTGGGCGGCCAGGTAAGCCCCGTGGGCGCCCGGGTCGTTATGAGCATACACCGCGTCGATGCGGTCGAACCGCGCCAGGGCCGAATCCATTTCCTTCCGTGCGTCGGGTTCGAGCCACTTCATGTCGGCCTCGAAGATCACCTCGAGCCCGCTTCCGGCGATCCCCTCGCGAAACCCGCTGTGCCGATCCTGGCCGGGCGTGGAGGTCATCAGCCCTTTGAGTTCCACCACCTTGGCCTTGCCGCCGAGCTTCTTGACGAGCCACTGGCCGGCCGCCTTGCCGATCTTCTTGTTGTCAGCCCCGATGAAAGACGTGTAGCGGTCTCCGAGCACGGCCCGATCGAGGACGATCACCGGCACGCCGGCGGCAACGGCCTGGGCGACCGGCTCGGTCAGGGGCGCGGCTTCCTTGGGGCTGATGATGATCAGATTGACGCCGGCCGAGACGAATTCCTCGACGTGGGCCCGTTGCCGCAGCTCGTCGTTCTGCGCGTCCTTGAAAATCACCTTCAATTGGGGGTGCTCCTTGGCCGCCGCCTCGATGTCGGCATCCATTTGCACGCGCCAGGGTTCGTTGCGGTTGCACTGGCTGATGCCGACCGTGTAGACCTTTTGATCCGGTTCGGCGGCGGGTCCGCGTTGACCGGACGGCCCGCTACCGTCGGTGCACCCGCCGGCGGCGAGCCAGCCGGCCAGGAGCAGGATCGCGGCCAGCGCGGTCCGATTTCGACTGGGCATCTTCGGCTCCTTGTTTTACCTTCGCCGCTGCGTCAACACGGCAATCACGATGATCGCACCGGTCAGCATCAGCCGTCCCGATTCCTCAACCGCGTTGATGCTCAATATCTTGTCGAGATAGCCGATCGTCAATGTCCCAAGCAGCGTCAGGCCAACGCCGCCGCGGCCGCCGATCAGGCTCGTCCCACCAATAACAACCATCGCGATGGCCGTCAGCTCGTAGGTGGCCCCCGCCTCCGGGTCGCCCTGCCGCGCCTGGGCGGCGTGGCAGATTCCGGCCACGGCGGCCAGCAGCCCCGAGGTCATGTAGGCCATGGTCTTCGCCCACACCACCGGCACGCCGGACAGCCTGGCCGCCTCTTCGTTGCCGCCGATCGCATACAGCTCCCGGCCCCAGCGATGCCGCGCCAGCAGAATCCACGTCACGGCGACGCAGACAAGGAAGACGATCGTTACGCCGGAGACCGTCCCCCCGAGCAGCCGCGAATCGATCCACTCGAAAATCTTGGGGATGTCCACGAACCGGATGCTGCCGTCGGGATCCGTAACCGCCTGCGAGATCTTCTTGCCTTCGCTCGCCCATTTCGCCAGTCCGCGGGCGAAGACCATCATCGCCAAGGTGGCGATGAACGGTTGGATTTTGGCGCCCGCGGTCAGAATTCCGGCCACGGCGCCGCAGGCCGCCCCCGCGGCCAAAGCCGCGGGGATCGCCTGCCAGGCCGGCCAACCCCAATGGATCGTCATCAGCGCAAAGCAAACGCCGGTCAATCCGAGAATGCTGCCCACCGCCAGGTCGATCCCCGCGGTGATGATCACCAGGGTCATGCCGCAGGCGAGGATGCCGCAAACGGAGGCCTGCCGGATCGCATCGCGATGGGTGCCGAACTTGTAGAACGCGCCATCGGCATGGAAAACGAGCCCCAGCAGAATGACCAGCCCCAAGGCGATCAATGCCCGGCCCGCCGGACTTGCGAGAAAACGCAACACTCTGGAAATCACCGGTAGGGACTCCCCAGCATGAATTGGACGCTTTCAGTCTCCGGCAAGGTTCAAAATCCAATGTTCAAGGCTCAAAATCCGGTGCAGTCAGCCAACGATCCAGCCTTACCACC
>JAMOAF010000415.1 GCA_023621895.1 Planctomycetota bacterium | reverse complement strand
GGCCGATTGGCCGGACAGCCCGGCATCATCGATGCCACGATCCGCGGGGGGCGTGTCCGTGTCGTCACCCACGAGCGTGATCGCGCGGCCGTGGCGCGGGCGATTCCGGCCGGCCTGGCTGCCGGGATTGCAGCGGCGGAGCCGACATTGGAAGACGCCTTCATGAAATTGCTGGCCGACGCGCGATCCAGCCGGAGTCATGCCGGCGTGCCAGCCGCGCCGGCCAGAATGGCCTTCGAGACGCACCCCCGCCAGGCGGAACCGGAGATCGAACGCGGAGCGGCGGCTGGCGGCGCCGTCCACACGCGCGGCCTGACCAAGCGGTTCGGCGATTTCACCGCCGTTTCGGAGATCAGCTTCGACGTCCAGCGCGGCGAGATTTTCGGGCTGCTCGGTCCCAACGGCGCCGGCAAGAGCACAACCTTCCGCATGCTCTGCGGGTTGTCGAGGGTGTCCGGCGGCGAGGTCCGCGTTGCCGGGCGCGATCTGCGCCGCGCTGGTTCGTTCGCGCGGCAGCGGCTCGGATACATGGCGCAGCAGTTCTCCCTCTACGGCCAGCTTTCGGTGATCGAGAACCTGCGTTTCTTCGGCCGGGCGTACGGGCTCGCCAAGACGCGGCTTGCGGAGCGGATCGAGTGGGCCTTGGAGGAATTCGATCTCCGCGGCCACCGTGATACGACCGCGGGAAAGTTGCCTGTTGGATACAAGCAGCGGCTGGCGATGGCCGCGGCGATGCTGCACGAGCCGGAGATTCTCTTCCTCGATGAGCCGACCAGCGGCGTGGACCCGCTTGCCCGCCGCGATTTCTGGAGACGCATCAACAGCTTCGCCGAGAGCGGGGTCACGGTGGTCGTCACGACGCACTTCATGGAAGAGGCCGAGTACTGCGACCGGATGCTCATCATGTCCCAGGGCCGCGAGCTTGCCACCGGCACGCCCGGCGAGATTCGCGCGCTGGCGCGCACGGCGAGTCATCCCGACCCGACGATCGAGGATGCATTCATCGCCCTGGCCGAAGGCGCCGCCCAACCGCGCGCGAAAGGAGGCTCGCCGTGAACGCGTTCCAGCGCCGCGTCATGCGGCTCAAAGGGTTTCTCCGCAAGGAGTCCCGGCAGATCCGCCGCGACCCGAGCAGCATCGCGCTGGCCCTGGTAATGCCCGTGGTCCTGCTGTTCCTGTTTGGATTCGGGGTGTCGCTCGACATCAAGAACGTGCCGGTCGCGATCGTGCTCGACGACCGCGGCCCCGACGCGCGTGAATTGGCCGCGCGGTTCGCGCTCAGCAGCTACTTCGATCCGGTTTCGGTTCACAGGCTCGACGAGGCCAGGCAACTGCTCGACCGGGGGGCAGTGGATGCGATTGTCCACGTGCAGTCGGATTTCTCGGTCCGGCTGGCAAGCGGCGCGGCGGCCCCGGTCCAAATCATCGTCGACGGCACCGACTCGAACCTCGCCCAACTCGTGCAAGGCTACACCCTGGGCGTGCTGAATCTCTGGTCACAGCAGCGGGCGGCGCGGGGCCTGCCCACGCATCTCCCGGCCGTCACGATCCAGCAGCGAATCTGGTTCAACGACGCGGTCAACAGCACCTATTTCCTTGTCCCCGGCCTGGTCGCGCTGGTGATGACGCTGATTGGCGTATTGTTGACGGCGCTGGTCATCGCGCGGGAATGGGAGCGCGGCACGATGGAGGCGATCCTCGTCACGCCGCTTCGGCCCGGCGAGATCATGGTCGGCAAGCTTCTGCCGTACTTCGTTCTGGGGATGATGGGGCTCGGGCTGAGCGTGGGGTTGGGGCGCGTCGTGTTTGGCGTGCCGTTTCGGGGGTCGCCCAGTGTCTACCTGCTGCTATCGACGCTGTTCCTGCTCGCCTCGCTCGGGCTCGGGCTGTTCATCTCCGCGGCCACGCGCGTGCAGTTCGTCGCCGCCCAAATCTCGATCATCACCGGCTTTCTGCCCGCGTTCTTCCTGTCCGGGCTGCTCTTCGATCTGGAGAGCACGCCCTGGCCGATCCAAGCCATCAGCCACGTGATTCCGGCTCGCTACTTCGTTTCGGCCAGCCACACGATCTTCCTCGCCGGCGACGTGTGGTCGATTCTCCAGTGGGACGCGCTCTTTCTGGGAGCGATGGCTTTCGTGCTGATCGTTCTGGCCAGGTCGCGCCTCGGCCAACGCTTGGAGGGATGACGCATGGCTCCGAGCCTGGTCCGCATCGCGACGCTTGTCATCAAAGAGTTTCTCGCCATCATGAAGGACCCGAAGAGCCGGATCGTCGTGATCGGTCCGCCGATCATCCAGTTCTTCGTCTTCGG
>JAMOAF010001175.1 GCA_023621895.1 Planctomycetota bacterium | reverse complement strand
GGCTTGCGCCACCTTGTCCGCGAGCCGATAAGAAGGTAAATTATGCGTTTTGCATGTTCACGAACAGGAAGGTCAGGGGAGCGTTTGGTCGCCGAGGAGTGTCTCGGCTTCGCGCGGGACTTCGCAGCCGGACGACTCGAGAAGCGTGCTTGTCGTGGAAGCGGGAGGGTTCCCCGCGGCAGCGCGCGGAAGATCATTGTTAGCCGATTGGAGCGCGCCCCCGCCGGGCGCATGCGAGAGATGGCAATGCAGAAGACATACATGGCCAAGCCGGCCGAGGTCGAGCCGAAGTGGTGGGTCGTGGATGCCGCCGGCAAGGCGGTCGGGCGGTTGGCAACCGAGATTGCGGTGATTCTCATGGGCAAGCACCGCCCCACCTACACCCCCCATGTCGACACGGGGGATTACGTAATCGTCCTGAACGTCGACAAGGTGGTTTTCACCGGCGACAAATGGGATGCAAAAGAGTACACGTGGTATACGGGCTATACGGGACTGCGGAGCGAGACCGCGCGGGAGCGATTTGAGAAGAAACCCGAGTCGATCCTTTACGACGCGGTCCGCCGCATGCTGCCCAAGAACAAGCTCGCCCGGAAGATGCTCGAAAAACTCAAGCTGTACTCCGGGCCGGAACACCCGCATCAGGCGCAGAGGCCCGAGGCGATCGAGCTCGGCGGCGACACGAAATAGGCCATCATCAGACGGGATCAAGACGAGATGTCAGAAGCAACGATCGAACGTAAGGGGACGGACGATTTCCTCGGGACGGGGCGTCGCAAGAGTTCTGTCGCCCGGGTCAGGGTTCGCCGCGGTGAGGGACAGATTCTGATCAACGAGCGGCCGCTCGATGAGTTCTTCCGCAATGAGCAGCAGCGCGAGGCGGTGCTTGCCCCGCTCAGCGCCACGGGGGTTCGCGGACAGGTCGACGTGGTGATCCGCATTCACGGCGGCGGATTGACCGGCCAGGCGGACGCCTGCAAGCTCGGGATCGCCCGAGCCCTGAAAGTCATGGACCCGCAACTCGAGCCGGCTCTTCGCACCGAGGGGCTCCTGACCCGCGACGCCCGGATGAAAGAGCGCAAGAAGTACGGGCTCCGCGGGGCTCGGCGCGGCACCCAGTTCTCGAAACGCTAACCGGCGTCGAGGCCGTTCAGCTCGCAGGCATGCGGTTCTCGTAGGCCAGGCTCTCGAGAAACCGCTTGGCCACGGTGTAGTCCTGCGGCGGGACCTGGGAGACCATGTTTTTCAGTTCTTGCTCGGCCGACTTGATTGCTGTCGTAATCTGCGCGTATTCGTCCCAGGAGCCGCCCCCGTAAGCCGCACGCTTCGCAAACAGCGCTTCCAGGTCCGCGCGGCTCGCCTCGAACTCGGGACGCATCATCACCCGTGGCCACTTGATCTTGCCGGTGACGGAATCCAGTTCGCTGGGGCTGAGGCGTTCGGGCTTGCCCGCCGCGGCGTAGCGAACCCAATCTTCACGGGTCGCGCGGGGGCGCTTCTCCGCCGCGCGGTACTCCTTGTTCTTCTGGCGCATCTGGAAATACGTGTCCGTCCACTGTTCCCGGTTCTCCATGTCGCGCCGTGCGGCCTCGGTCATGTTGATCGCCGCCTGGGAATTCATCACGTTGGCGGCGCCTTGCGAACGGACGATGTCGGCCATTCCCCGCGCGTAGCCTTCACCCGCGGTTGAAGCGCGGTTGTCGATGTAGGCGCCCCCGTAGTACTGGCCCAGGGCCAGCGACGCTCCCAGCCCAATAATCAACAATCCTCCGACTGTCATTCTTTTCATCACAGGTCAGCTCCTGATTCTCCGGGGCATCCCGCCGGTTGGCTCCAAATACAGACTCCCGCTGCGTTTTCACGCTCTCATCTTGGCGGAGCAGCTCTACTTGCCACGATTCTACGACTTTTTCGAGGAGAGTCGAGATACCCCGCAAAGGGGGACATCCTTTTTTGCCCCCGCTGCCAGGAAAGGGTGGCCTTTCCCGCCCGTTTCCTCTGGGGGTGGCGGTTCCCCTGCACGAGCCGGTCGGTATAATGTTGGCAATTCTCTGAACGTCAATTCGCGACGTCAGAAGTGGGGGAACGTTCGCCCGAGAGCGGGTTCGCTTTTTCGCGGCGGAACGCTCGCCTTGATCACACGCGAGGCGCGCTTGAGGCGGAAAAGGGTCCAGCGCCTTGCCCAGCCAAGAATCAGAACGGGAGAAGAACATGAAAAGGCCTGCATTGATCGCTCTACTGGTGGGGATGTTGTGCTGTGCCACTCGGGGCTTCGCCGCCGAGCTGTCGGTCGCCGATCTGATCGAGTCGCTGAAGGCCGCCGACACCGCCTCTCAGATCGAGGCCCTCGTGGCGCTTGAAGCCAAGGGGCCCCACGCGGCCAAAGCCGTGCCCGCCCTGATCGGGCTCCTCAAGTCCGCTTCAGCCGATGTCCGCGCCCATGCGGCCGAGGCCCTCGGGGCGATCGGGTCTGCCGCCAAGCCGGCGGCCGAGGAGCTGGCCCGCCTGGCGGGCAAGGACACCGATCCGATGGTCCGCCGCGAGGCAATCGAGGCGCTGGCCAGTATTCGCCCCGGGCCGAAAGTCATGCTGCCAATCCTGGCCCAACTGCTCGAGGATCCTGATCCGGCCGTCCGCGCCCGAGTTCTCGGCGCGATCGCCGACCGGGGCGCCGCGGCCAAGGAATTGTTGCTCGATGCCCTCGGAAACAAGGATACGGCCTACTGGGCGTCGCTGGTGGTGAGCGAACTCGGGCCCAAGATTCCGGAGGCCGTTCCCGCTTTAGTGAAATTGCTCGACAGCAAGGACCCAGCCGTTCGGCGGGAAGCGGCCCTGGGGCTGGCGGCAATCGGCCAGGCGGCGGCCGCGGCCGTACCCGGCTTGGAGTCGATGATCGATGATCCGGTCAACTCGGTTGCCGCGATCTACGCACTGGGAAGCATCGGCAAGGTCTCCTCGGGCGCCGTGTCGAAGCTGATCGCCAAGGCGGAGGGCGGCCAGCCGGTTGAGAAGACGGTGAGCGCCTGGGCGCTAGCCAAGCTGCATCCCGGCGACGAGCGTTACGTTCGCAAGGCGGTGACCTTGCTCGTCGCGTCGCTTCAGTCCGACGATCCCCGAGTGAGGCGCGCCGCGGCCAAGGGGCTGGAGTCTCTGGACGGAAAGCCGCAGATCGTCCGCCCGATCATGCTCGAAGCCCTGAAAAAGGCCGACGAAAAGACGCTCATCGCGATGCTCGACGCGATGGCGACACTTGGGCCGCAGATCGTTCCGCGACTAGTCAGCGCCCTGGAGATCGAGGCCGCCCGGCCTTACGTCTGCTACATCCTGGGTCAACTCGGCCCCGCTGCGGCGCCGGCGGTCGACGGACTGATTAAGGTGCTCGGGGACAAGGACTCCGACACGCGCCACGAGGCGATGATGGCCCTGGCGGAGATCGGGCCGGCGGCCAAGGCGGCCGTGCCTGCCCTTGCCGAGACCCTGAAAAGCGAAGACAGGGACCGTTATGCCGCGGCTTATGCGCTCGGGCGGATCGGCCGCGAGGCGATCGATGCCAAGCCGGCGCTGCTCGCCCTTCTGGACGGCGATGACCGACCCCTAGCGCTGGTCAGCGCGTGGGCGCTGGCGCACATCCACCCCGAATGCCCCACCTGCTGCGAGAAGGCCGTGCCCGTCCTGATCGCCGGCCTCGGCGACTCCGAGGCGAGGTTCCGCAAGGAGGCGGCGGCCGGTCTGCTCTGCTTCGGAAAGGGCGCCGAGCGAGCGGGCGAGGCCCTCAAGAAGGCCCTTAACGATCCCGATGAGGACGTTCGCAAAGCCGTCGCCGAGGCGCTTAAGTCGATCGGCCAGTAGGCTCGCTCCGTTACGCGGCCGGACCGCTTGCCTCATGGGGCAAGATCACGTCATCGAGCAGGTAGCGGCGGAGGGATTTTACCACGGCGAGAAACTGCTGTAGATCGAACGGCTTGGTCAGATAACTCTCAACGTGGAGGTTCTCGCTCTTGAGGATCTCCTCGTGGGTTCGCGAGACCGTCATTACCACGATAGGAATCGTCTTCAGCGATTCGTCGGCCTTCACTTGGGCAAGCACCTCCCGGCCGTCGAGCTTGGGAAGCTGGATGTCCAAGAGGATGATGTCCGGCCGCGGCACGCGAGCGAAACGGCCGACGCGGCGGAGGAATTCCAGCGCCTCCTCCCCGTCGCGAACCAGGCTGATCCGGCAGGGGACCTCACCTTGCCTGAGGGCCTCAAACGCCAGGCCGGCGTCTTCCAGGTCGTCCTCGACCAGCAGCACCTCCATGGCACGTCCGACGGTTTCGGTTTTCATCGCAAACGGTTCTCATGTTGGTCCACGCTGGCGCCCCACGGGAAGGATAGCTCAGCCCCCGCCGCGCCAGGCCGCCGCCGTTTCCGGAAACAGGGCCCGGTGCGCGACTCCACGGCGCGGCTCCGCCATCCAGGGCGCAACCGCGTCGCGCCATCGGGCGTAATGGGCGGTCTCCTTGTGGGCCTGCATCCCGGCCGCGTCGCGGTAAACCTCAAAGAGAACGAATCGGTTCGGATCGTCAGCCTGCTGGATCACGTCGAACCGCAGGTTGCCCGGTTCCGCCAGCGTCAGCCGGGCGTTTTCCAAAGTGGCCGCAATGAACTCGGCACGGTTCTCCGGTTTGACGTGTACGTAAACACAGACGGCGTGCATGACGGGATTCTCCGTGGCCGGGCGCGTATCTGCCGATCCAAACCCTCCAGCCCCCCTTGGGCCTGAGGCCAATATATCAGGACCTGGCCGCCGGCAAAAGAATCCCCGCAACCGGTACGCTACTTTACAGGGGCGGGGCGGGGCGCCAAGAATGACAGAAACAAGACCCTCGGAGAAACTCGCAATGGACGGAAAAGACGGCAACGCGGCGGCCGCGGGCGTGTATTTGGGCATCGACGTCGGGGGAACGAAAATCCAAACGTCGCTGGTTACCCAGTCGGGCTCGGTCCTGTCGAGGCACCGCTGCCCCTCGCCCCGCGACGGCGGACCCGACAGCGTTCTGGCGGCCGTCGTGGCGGCGGCCGAGGAAACGATGCGTTCCGAAGGGTTTGAACCGGCGCGGCTGACGGCCCTGGGAATCGCCATTCCCGGCGTCGTCGACCCGCAGCGGGGGCTGGTCGTGGTGACCCCGAACATGAGCCTGTCGGGCGTCCTGATCGGGCCTTACCTGGAAGATCGCTTCCGAGTTCCCGTCGCCCTCGGCAACGACTGCAACCTGGGCGCCTTGGGCGAATCCTGGCTCGGCGCGGCGCGGGGCACTGCCAGTTCGATCACAATCCTCGTTGGAACCGGCGTCGGCAGCGGGATTGTCCGCAAAGGCAAACTCTGGGCCGGCGCTCGGGAGTCGGCCGGCGAGATCGGGCATATCGTCAGCCAGATCGGCGGGCCGCAGTGCGGCTGCGGCAATTTCGGATGCCTCGAAGCCCTGGCCAGCCGCTCGGCCATCGAGCGCGACCTCCGCGCGGCCGTGGCCGAGGGGCGCGCCACCGCGCTGACGGAACTCGTCGGCGGCGACCTGTCGATCATCCGCTCCAAAACGCTCCGCGACGCCCTCGATGCCAACGACGCCCTGGTGGCCGAGGTCATGCGCAGGGCTTCCGAAGTGCTCGGCTACGCCTGCCTGTCGGTCCGCCACCTGCTCGATCCCGAAGTGATCGTGCTCGGCGGCGGCGTGGTCGAAGCCTGCGGCCACTTCATGCTCCCGATCATCGACGCAATCCTCGAATCCGACCAACTCGCCGGAGCGTGCAGCGGCGGGCATGTCGCGCTCTCGGCGCTCGGGGACGATGCCGTTGTCCTCGGAGCCGCGGCGCTGGCGGCAACCAAGGCCGGCCGCAATCCCTTCAAAGAGCGGAACTCGATTCTGCCCGAATACCCGAAGATCGGCGATGCGACCCTCGGCGAACTCGTTGTGGGCAAGAAAACCTTCTCCACCGATGTCACGATCCGCGTCGACGGCAAGGTCAAGAAGCGCAAGCAAGCCCAGGTAAAACTGCGCCACGGCACGATGCATGTTCTCGACGCGGTGGAGGTCCGCAAGCTTTGCAGGGGAGGGCCCGAGGTCATCTTCGTGGGCACCGGCCACTCCAGCCAACTGCACCTCGATGAAGAGGCCCGGCAATTCCTCGGCCGGCGGTTGATCAAGGTGGAATTGCTGCCCACGCCCCAGTTCGCCCAGGCATACAACGCCTGTTCCGCACGAAAAGCCGCCCTGATCCACGTGACCTGCTAAGTCCGATGGCACCAAGCAAGGAGAAACGAAAATGGCATCCGGCGCCGTATCGCGACGACATTTCATGGAAACCTCGGCTGCCGCCGGCGCGGCTCTGGTGACCGCCCGAGCCGCCGGGAACAGCTCCGGCTCGACGAAAATCCGCATCGGGATCATCGGCTGCAATGGCATGGGCCGGGGCAACCTGGATAACTGCGCCCGGCATCCCGACGTGGCCGTGGCGGCCGTCTGCGATGTCTGGGAGGCGCGCCGCAAGGCCGTGCTGGAAAAATTCCCGCTTGCGAAGGAATACGCCGACTACCGCGACCTGCTGGCGGACAAGAACGTCGACGCGGTGATCGTGGCCACGCCGCCCCACTGGCACGCGCTGGTGGCCATCAACGCCGCTCAAGCGGGCAAAGACATCTATCTACAGAAGCCGATGACCCTCCATCTGGGCGAAAGCCTTGCCGTCAAGAACGCCGTCAAACGCCACGGAGTGGTCTGCCAGATCGGCACGCAGATTCACGCCGGGGAAAACTACCGCCGGGTGGTGGAGAAGGTCCGCGCCGGCCACATCGGCCAGGTCAGCGCCGTGCGGACGTTCAACGTGATGAACCAGGGGCCCGCGGGGATCGGCAAGAACCCCGACACGGCCGTTCCGCAAGGCCTCGACTGGGAGATGTGGCTCGGTCCCGGGCCGAAACGCCCCTACAATGCCCTCCTGGCGGCCAACTCTTACAACCATTGTTCGTTCATGGCGTACAGCGGCGGTTGGACACCCGGCATGGCGCCCCACATTCTCGACCTGCCGGTCTGGGCGCTCGACCTGGGCTACCCGACGATGGTCGCCTGTTCCGGGGGCCGTTACATCATCGACGACGACGGCGACGCCCCGGACGTGCAGGAAATGGTCTTCCAGTATCCGGGCTGCACGGTGGCCTGGTCGATGTCCACGATCAACAGCTTCGGCTTCGATTTCGGCCGCGGCGCGCCTGCGCGGCGGCTGGGGATTTACCTGTTCGGCTCCAAGGCGACGCTGTTTGCCGACTACGGGAACCACGAGGTCGTGCCGGAAGGCCAGTATTTCGATCCGCAGACCCTGCCGGGCCCGGACGACAAGATCGCCCCGTCGCCGGGGCACGAACTGGAGTGGATCGAGTGCATCAAGTCGCGCCGCGAGCCGAGTTGTTCGCCCGAGTATCACTCGCGGGTCGACATTCCGCTCGTCCTCGGCAACCTCTCCTACCGGCTCGGCCGGTCGATCCGGTTCGATCCTGAAACACTGCGGATCGTCGGCGACGACGAGGCGGCAAGGCTGGCCGTGCCGCAGTACCGCGCGCCCTGGAAGTTCCCGCTGGAATACCTCGCCTGAGCAGGGGCCCTCGCTACCACTTGACACGGTAGATGTGGACGGCCAGCGGCCGGAACGCATCGGAAAACGAGCCGTCCTCGGATCGCAAGGACCGGTTTTCGTCCACGACCTCGATCTCCCTGCCGGCGGCCAGCCCCTCGACGCGAATCCGTGCCGCGGCGTCCACGAGGCGCTCGTCGTAGTTGACCGCAAACACGTACAACTGGCCGCCGTGCATCCGCGCCAGGGCGCCGAGCTTGGCATCGCCCTGGGCCCCGATTTCCACGGCCCCGGCCGGCTTCCGGCCGAGAATCGCCGGCGCCAGGCGCGTAATCTGGCCGTTGATTTCCCGCAGCGCCCGGCGGTTCTCCTCGGGCACGCCAAACTGGCTGTACGACGGCTTCCACACGTGGGTAAAATACCCGATCGCCGTGGCCCCGCCGCAAATCGACATCCAGACCTCGGCGCGGATATGCTCGGCGGTCACCTCCTTCTGATTCTCCAGCGCCCCGGTCCACTGCCCCCCCTTGCTCGTTTCGATCCAGGCGTAGACCGGCCGCGAGCCGGCCTGCTCGGTGAGCAGTTTGGTCGCTTCGTAGACGAGGTGGATCCACTCCGGCTTGTTCCAGCCGTAGATCGGATAGATGTCGTAACCGACCACGTCGGAGGCGCGGATGTACTGCGGATAGAGTCCGGTTCGTTGGGCGTCCGACCACTTGCCGAAGTGGGGGTGGAAGTTCCCGGTCAGCGTGAGGAACACCGGGCGGGCGGGATCGCCGCGTTTCATCGCCTCATAGGCCGCCAACGTCTTGGCCGGCTCCGCCCGCGGCTCGTACCGCAGCGGCGAGAGCAACAGGTTCTTGCCCTGTGCGTCAAACCCCTCGATCTCGCTGATCGAGCCCCACTGGTTCTTTTCCGGGTAGGTGGAAAGGACGGTCATTTCGAGCTGGCGAAACGTGGCCGGCTTCTCCAGGGGAAACTTCTGCTGGCCCCTCTTGTTCTCGAGAGTCGCTCGCAGAATCTCGCGGCCCTCGGCCTTGAAGGCGACCTCCTTGGCCACGGCCAGGCCCGGCGAGACGGTCAGCCACAGGGCCAGGCTTTCCACCGTTGCCGGCTGCTTCAGCCGGATCGTGATCGACGCCTTTTCCATCGGGTCGAGCACCGACCAGCTATGCGTCACGCCGTCGACGATCTTCCACAGCGGCGTGCTCCGGTTGACGTGGAGGCCCGCGCCGGGGACAACTTCCGCGTCGTTGACCTGCTGGGGCAGGTCGGGCTCGTCGTCGTGGATGTACGCCAGCAGGCCGGGGTGCCCCTTGAGGCGCGCGTCCGGCGGCATCACGCCGTAGAGGCCCGCCTCCCAGACCTTGTCCAGGTACTCGCCGACGTGGGCCGTGCCGCTCGAACCGCTCCAGTAACCGGCGGTCGTATTCATCCCGCAGGCTTTGACCGCGGCGAAATTCTCGGCATCCTGGAGCCATGACATGATGGGAAAGAACGGCTTGCCGTTGACGGAGAAGGTTCGGTCGGAGCCGATCTCGACCTTCTCGACGGGCGGCAGGACTTCTTCGCCGCAGACGGCCTGCAATCCGATGGACAAGAAAACACCCCCCAGAACCGCAACCCATTTTGACATCGTGGCATCTCCTTTGGTCTGATCAACGGTTTGAACCCCGCCATTCGGCCCTGGGGTGGCGTGAAACGAATTGTTGCACTTCAGGAATCGGTTGTTGCGGCTGTAGGCAGGCCGCGGCCCCGTCCCCACCAGCGCCGTCTCGTGCGAGACCGTGGTCAAGCATCTCGCAAGGGGCGCGCTTAAAAGACAGGCCGCGGACCCGTCGCACGACTTACTGGATTCCCGAGACCGTTACCTGCGACGATCCGAGCGTCGGAGCGCCGGTCGGCTTGGTCAACAGCTTGGGAAGCTCCACGCGATCGAAGTACTGGTAGTTGGGCTTCTCCCGCTCCTTGATATATTGCCTCATCGTCTGGTCCTTGCCGAGGTGAACGATGAAGCCCGGCAGGTTGTTGCCTTCCGATTTCCAAGCGGTTTTTCCATCGTAGATAAATTCGAGCCGGCTGATGAATTTCGTCATCTTGTAATTGTCGTAGCCAAAGCTGCCGAAACTCCGATATCGCAATTCTGCTTTCTTGGCGGCTTCCTCCACCCCCGCCGCGAGGGTGATCGTCCCGTTGGCCCCCGCCTTGCAGCCGCGTTCCTCCAGCTTCTTAACCAGCGTATCCTGGACCTTGGTCCTGGCGGCCGAGTCGGCAATCTTCCCGACGTCGATTGTCACCGTCGTGCCCGGCTTGAACACAAAAAAATCCGGGTCGGCCATGGCTGCCTTGAGCTTGTCGGCAACTCCCTGGTGGGGCAGCCGACCGGGGACCAAGGCGCTCGGCTGCCGCTCGCCTCCGACGACGGCCATCCAGCACACGCCGCCGGCGATGCCCGCCTTCTGGTACCCCCGATACTCCCAAACGCTCACCTGGTTGACAAAATCATACAGCCGGCCGCTGCCGGCGAGAATATGCTCCTCGCTGGGGCAGAGCAACTCGTCGCCGGCGTGCACGCCCTCTAGCCGGCACTCCCGCTGAAGCTGGCCAGTGGCGAAATCCCACGCGTACAGGTCCGCTCCATTGAGCGCCACGATCCGGTTGCCGCTGGGCGTGAAAGCCAGCACGCCTCCACTGACCGGCGCGGGCTGTAGGGCCACGACCTTCTGGCCCTCCACCTCGAGCACGCCCACCTGCCCCTCGACCAGGAACGCGAGGTGCTTGCGGTCGGGGCTGAGCGCCGGCCGACCCTTGATGTCCAGATAGCAGATCGGACGGGTCGTCTCGGCATCCCAGATCGCCAGCCGGCCGCCGCTGCTGCACGTCGCCAGCCGATACTCATCCAGATAGGCCGCCCACTTGACGTTGCGATTTCTATCCTTCTCGTTCGCGTAAGGAGTCCATTTCATGCCGCGGCTGACGCCCGAAGAACCGATCGTCCAGGTCTCCAGGCAATCCTGATCACTGACGCCGCGCTGGTTGCGCCGCATCAGGACCTCCGGGCGGCTGTCGTGGATCGCGATCGGAACGAGGAGTTCTCCTTCCACCACGCCACTGCCCAGCGAGAGACCTTCCGCAAGGTCGCAGACCAC
Organism: Planctomycetota bacterium; assembly: GCA_023621895.1. Taxonomy (GTDB): domain Bacteria; phylum Planctomycetota; class Planctomycetia; order Pirellulales; family Thermoguttaceae; genus JAAYCB01. The sequence goes on along the minus strand of JAMOAF010001175.1, from coordinate 502 downwards.
CACGGTCGTCGTGCTCCGCGCGTCCTTCCCCGGCGGATTGCACGTATAGCCGACCGCCGCGTAACGGCCGGTCCCGGAGATGGCCATCGCGGCGGCGTTCTCAAAGAAATTTGTTTTCGAGGGCAGCGCGATCGGGTTCATCGATCCGCCGGCGGCGGGCATCGCGGACTCGGGAAGCTTCCAATCACCGCCGCCGATTACGTCGATTTTTTTCGCCGCGCTCCAATCCGGCAGGGCTTCGCGCGGCGTTGAGGAACCGGTCCCCGCAACCACCGGTGATCGACCGGCCGGTTGAAACGGGTTGGGAGCCACCGTTTTGAAAGGGTTCTCGGCCGCCGCGACGAGCTGCCGTTTCACGTACTCCTGGCTGGCCGCGTTGAGATTCTCTAGGGGAATCGCGACCTCGGTCCCGTCGGCCTTCTTTAGGGTGACCTTGCCCGCCTGCAAGCCGGCGAACTTCGCCTGGACCGAATATTCGCCCGTGCTGTCCGTCCAGGTTCGG
>JAMOAF010000782.1 GCA_023621895.1 Planctomycetota bacterium | reverse complement strand
GTTGACGAACCATTCCATGCGCTTTTCGATGTTCTGCATGCGTTCCTCGTTGCTTGAGAGTACCGAGTTCTCGATCCCTCAGACTGCCCCTCCCTGGTCCCGCACCCACGGAACACGAAGGATACAGGGCAACCCAAAACTACGGCACGCATTATGCGGGGGGGGTGAATGTCAACCCTTCTTTTCAAGATTTTTCCAAGGGCGCTTATACAGCGGGGCGCTTGAGCGCAGCGACCCTGTCCCGTGCCCGGAAAAGCGCGGGTATTCGTGCCGGCGTGGGGTGTTTCGGCACGTGAGCCGCGTCAGGAGGCGAGGCGCATCCCCTCGGCCCTGCCGGGATCGACGCGGCGGCGGATGAATTTCGCGAGGCTGTGCTCTTCGGGCGCATCCGCGAGAAATTGGGGCAGGCTGTTGCGCAGGGAAAGCGCCACGACGCGTTCCGAGGGGGGCACGCCGGGACGGATGGTGCGCAGCCAGGAGCCGAACGCGCGCCAGACGGCGCGGGGCTGAAGCACGGCGAGGCTTTGCAGAAGCCCTTGCGCGACGACTCCGGCCTGGATGTGCAACTGATACGCGCGGAGCTTGCGTCGGACGGCCTCGCGGTAGGCGCGGGGCTCGGAACGGACGTCCTGGTTTCCGGACTCCCTGCTTCTGGGCTTCATGGCCATCATCCAGAAGTGATAGGCGTACGTGCCGAGGGTGTGGACGGCCTGTTTGAAGGAGACTTCGATCTTGAACCGGATGCCATAGACGCGGATGATCTCCAACGGATCGGCCGAGATGTCGGTGCACAGCAGAATCTTCTTTCCGCGCGTCGGATGGATCACGAGCACGAAGCGCAGCGCGATGCCGACCGGACGCCAGAGCAGGTCCGCGACGCGGTAGCGAAGGGTGACGCCCCGTTCGCCGTAGATCGGACTGGGGCCTTCCACGAATGCGGCGATCTCGTCAAACAGTTCCCGGAGCCTGACCTTCTCTCCGTACACGCGCCGTCGGCCCCGTCGTCCGGCGGGCGGCGGTGGCGGGGGCCGATAGGCGACCGCGTTCATGCGGGCGGCGCTGATCAGATGCCATCCGGCCGCGAGCAGCGGCCGGATCACCTTTGCGGCCGCATAGTAGGCGTCGGCGACCAGCAACGCCGGGGCGGACACGCCCAGCGCGAGGGTCATCTCCACCAGCCGGTCCAACTGCGAGCGGCCGTCGCATGAGTCGAAGACGACGCCCTCGTGAATGCGGCAGGCAAGCGGCAGCGCGAAATGCCCCGCCGCCGCCCGCACGACCGCCGTCACGGCCTGGCAGGAGTGCCCGAAGATGAACTCCGGCTTGGTGTTGTCGTCCGATTCCTGATGCAGTTTCTTGACCGCCGGCATCTTCCGGCCGGACTTGGCGATCTTGATGCCGTCGGCCAGAAAGACCGGCCGCCCGCCGCTGCGCAGCAGAAAGGCGTCCAGCCGGGCGAGGACCGTCCGCGTCCAGAGCGCCGCAATCCGATCCGGGTCGGCGCCGGCGCTGTGGAACATCGCCAGGAATCCGGCGTAGCACGCCCTCTCCAGGCCCAGCGCCCGCACGAAGCTCGTCACCCCGGCCAGGTCGGGGCGTACGCAGGCCGCCGCAACGGCCGCCGCGAACCAGAGAAACGTCCGGCCCCGGCTGAAGGCGGGACGCAGCCGCTCGACACAGGACCACCAGACCGACCAGAGACGCATGGATTGGGCTCCTTTCGTTTTTGATTGACACTCATAGCATACATATGCTATAGATTTTGCCCGAAAGGAGTCCTCATGTCAACCACACTTCTCTCCATGGAAAAACAAATCGCGCGCATCCAGCGCGCGCTCGCGGAACTCGGTCCCATGCGCCCCGGCACGCTCGGGCGCCAGTACAGGGATCCGAAGGGCAAACGGGGCGGCTTCTGGCAGGTCAGCTACACGCACCGCATGCGCAGCCGCTCGGAATATGTCCGACCCGAGCATCTGCGGGCCGTGCGGGCGGAGCTGGCGAACTTCCGCAAGTTCCGCCGCCTGACCGAACGCTGGGTCGATCTGTCGCTGGACGTTTCGCGGATGAAACGAAAACTGCCGCGGGCGACGGGGAAATAGCCCGGCGGGCGATCCGATCGGCTACCGGCCGACACGAACACACGCGGACTGCTGACCGGCAGGAAAGCAGCCCGTGGGAGGTGAACTGTGCTCGCGTGTCGCCAAGGAACCTAACGAGAACTCTGCACTCTCAAGTTAACTTAGCGCCATTCAGGGCAGACCCCAAAGCCCCTCTGAGCGCGTTCATGGGCAGCGTGCTGACAGGGTACACGGTT
>JAMOAF010000345.1 GCA_023621895.1 Planctomycetota bacterium | reverse complement strand
CGAGGAGGCCTACACGGAAGCGGCGAACTTCTTCCGCGGTTCGATGCGGGGCCGCACCATGTACGTCGTGCCGTTCTCGATGGGACCCGTGGGGTCGCCGTTCAGCAAGATCGGCGTTGAACTGACCGACAGCATCTACGTAGTGCTGAATCTGTCGATCGTTTGCCGCGTGGGCCGCCAGGTGCTGGACGCCCTCGGCCAGGGCAACGGGTTCACGCGCTGCCTCCACAGCAAAGGCAACCTCGACCCCGAGCGGCGCCGCATTCTCCATTTTCCCGAAGACAACACGATCTGGTCGGTGAACAGCGGCTACGGCGGCAACGTGCTGCTGGGCAAGAAGTGCCTGGCGCTGCGGCTTGCCAGCTGGATGGCCCGTCAGGAGGGCTGGCTCGCCGAGCATATGCTGATCCTGGGCATCGAAGAGCCCAGCGGCCAGATCGAATACATCGCGGCGGCGTTTCCGAGCGCCTGCGGCAAGACCAACCTGGCCATGCTGATTCCGCCCGACGGTCTCAAGCGCAAGGGCTACCGGATCTGGACGGTCGGGGACGACATTGCATGGATCCGGCCCGACACCGACGGACGCTTCTGGGCCATCAACCCGGAGTCCGGTTTCTTCGGCGTAGCGCCCGGAACCAACTCGCGCACCAATCCGAACGCTATGCTTACCATCCGGAAGAACACGATTTTCACCAATGTCGTGCTTGGCAAGGACGGCTCCGTCTGGTGGGAGGATGGCGACGGCGAGGCCCCGGACGATGCCTTGGACTGGCGCGGCCAGCCCTGGAAACCGGGCATGAAGGACGAACACGGCAAGCCCGTCCTGGGCGCGCACCCCAACAGCCGGTTCACGGCGCCGTTGAACCAGTGCCCGTCGGCCTCGTTCCGGCTGGAGCATCACCACGGCGTACCCATCTCGGCCTTCATCTTCGGTGGACGCCGCAACAGCCTGGCCCCGCTGGTCTACGAGTCGTTTTCGTGGAACCACGGCGTGTTCGTGGGCGCCAGCATGGCGTCGGAACGGACCAGCGCCCAGTATGGCAAACAGGGCGAGGTCCGGCGCGACCCCTTCGCGATGCTCCCGTTCTGCGGCTACAATATCGCCGACTACTTCAAACACTGGGTCACCATGGGCCGGATCGTCAAGCACCCGCCCCGTATCTTCCATGTCAACTGGTTCCGCCGCGACCACAACGGCGACTTCCTGTGGCCCGGCTATGGCGAGAATCTGCGCGTGCTGGAATGGGTTCTCCGGCGGGCGCGCGGTGAAGGCGAGGCGCAGGAGACGCCCATCGGCTACATCCCCACGCCGGACGCCCTCGACATGACCGGCCTCGAGATTGCCCCGCAGATCATGGATGAGTTGCTGCGGGTCAGTCCCGATGCCTGGATGCGGGAAACCGACAATATCGAGCGGTTCTTCGACACCCTCGGACCGCGGGTGCCGTGGGAACTGCGGAACGAGCTCGAGGCGCTGCGTCGCCGGCTGGACGAGGCCGGCTGACATCCGCCGGGCCGGCGTCCGATCCGTTGGCTCGGTTGCCGAAACCGGCGCGTTGTGCTATTATTGCGTGATGGTTTTCCCGCCGTGATGGTTGTGAATCCCGAGTGACCGGGCATCCGCCCGGCTGACCGGGCCGTCCGCCCGGCGGCGCCCGATGCTCTACCAAGGAGAATGTGTGATGAAGAAAGGTATCCATCCGGACTACGCTCCGGCGAAAGTGACCTGCGCCTGCGGGAACACCTTCGAGACGCGTTCGACCAAAAAGGCCATCAATGTGGAAATCTGCTCGTCCTGCCATCCCTTCTTTACAGGGAAGCAGAAGTTCGTGGACAGCGAAGGACGCGTCGAGCGGTTCCGCAGGAAATACGGCCAGAAGGCGGACTGACCGGTCATGGAACCGGTGATGCACGCAAAGCTCCTCGCGGTAGCCGAGGAGTATGAGCGCCTTACCCGGGAAATGGCCACGCCGGAGGTGGCGGTCAACCCGGAGCAGTATCGCCGCTACGCAAAAGCGCAGGCTGAGATTGAGGATCTCGTTTCGTGCTTTCGCCGGTACCAGGCTTGCCAACGCCGCCTGACGGAGGCGGAGCAGATCCTCCACGAGGAGAGCGATGCCGAACTCCTCGCGATGGCCGACGCGGAAAAACACGAGGTCGCGGCGGAACTCGGGACGCTCGAAGAGCGCCTCAAGGTCCTGCTCCTGCCCAAAGACCCCAATGATGCGAAGAACACCATCATGGAGATCCGCGCGGGAACCGGCGGCGAGGAGGCGGCGCTGTTCGCCGCGGTCCTGTACCGCATGTACGAACGATAC
>JAMOAF010000235.1 GCA_023621895.1 Planctomycetota bacterium | reverse complement strand
CGCCGCCGCGACTGCCTGCGGATCGAGCAGGTCGGCTTCAATAAACTCGATCTTGTCGCGAACCGCGTCCAGATTCGAAAGGTGCCCCGTGCTGAGGTTATCGAGGACGCGCACCTTGTCGTGCCGCTTGACCAGGGCCTCGGTGAGATGGGATCCAATGAATCCGGCCCCGCCGGTGACGAGAAATGTGCGCACGGTCCACCTTTCTGAAGCTTCTGAAGAACGCGGGAACGACCCATCCGAATTGGGGAGACTCTCCCCGAGAGTTTAGGTTGTCAACGCGATTTTGTCCAGAAACTACTTCCGCGAGAAGCGGCATCCGGGAGGATTGCCCTCCAAGAGCCCGCGACAATCGAACCGATCGACCTGCCGCAGCCGACCGGGGCTTCAGAGACCGGCCCGGCCGAGCCGGCCAAGCGTTAGCCTTTTCGGTGGCGAATTCTGGCGCGCATGCGGCGCTTCTTCCGACCAATCTTTCGCCGACCCTTGCCTGTCTTTTTCGTTCCCACGCAATCCTCCCTTAAAAGTGATGACGGAACCAAGGCGTCCGAAGTCTCGTAGGTTGGCGCCACTCAAGGCGTCTCGCGCCCCCGGGCGGCGCAGTCTCCCACTATAACAAAAAGTCACCTGGGATGGCAACCGCGCGGGGGGGACGGAACGGCTCCACCCTGCCAGGGGACAGAAAACCGGCCGCCTCCTGGAGCCCAAGCTGGAGCTTGGCAGCCAGGCCGGGGGGCGGAGCTTCAGGCAAACGTTCCCAAGCTGGAGCTTGGGAACGAGGGTTAGAGCTGGAGCTTGGGAACGAGGGTCAGGCAGCGACGTGCGGTGCACCCGCATGAAAGACCGGACCGGAATCGGGCTTGCCGACTCGGCTGCCAGGTACGACAATTCCCTAGGGTCTGCGTCGTGCACGCCGCAGGGCGGCGCCGGGAGTCATGAAATAGGTGAGATCGATGACGATGACGGGGAAGAGAATGCCGTTTCAGCGAAAAGAACTACCTTTGCTGTTGTTTGCCATAACGGTCTGGATTTGCGCGAGTTGGGCGAGCTTCGGCGTCTCGGGGGCCCGGGCCGACGAGCAAGACGAGGCGATCGCCCAGGCAAACAGCCTTTCGAAGGCGTTTCGATCGGCAGCCAAGGCCGTGATCCCCACGGTGGTGACGGTGCGAACCACAACCAAACCGCGCGCCGGCGATCTCCGCGGAAGCAATCCTTTCAGGGGCACGCCGTTTGAAGACCTCTTCGACCAATCGCCCGGCTACTCGTTTCGCCAGCCGAACGTGCCGTTGCCGGGGATGGGGTCGGGCGTGATCATCGGGCAGGGAATCGTGCTCACCAACAACCACGTGGTCGAGGGCGCCGACGAGGTGACGATCGATCTGTCCGACGGCCGGCGGCTAGCGGTCAAGGAGGTCAAAACGGATCCGCAGACGGACCTGGCCGTCTTGAGCTTCGCCGCGGAAGGGCCCCACCCGGTGGCCAAGTTGGGCGATTCGGATGAGCTGGATATCGGCGACTGGGTGATCGCCGTCGGAAATCCGTTTGAGCTGGAGCAGACGGTCAGCGCGGGCATTATCAGCGCCAAGGGCCGTTCCCTCGGGTCGGTCGAGCGCGCTCGCTTCCTGCAAACCGACGCGGCAATCAACCCGGGCAATTCGGGCGGTCCGCTGGTCAATCTGAAAGGCGAAGTGATCGGCATCAACACGGCGATTTTCTCCCGCAGCGGCGGATACCAGGGGATCGGGTTTGCGATTCCGATCAATCTCGCCAAGTGGGTCACGCCGCAACTGGTCAAGGGCGGGAGCGTCCAGCGGGCCTACCTGGGGGTTGGAATCGGCGAGTTGACGCCCGAACGGATGAAGAGTCTCGGCGCTGTGTCCAAGCAAGGCGTGGTCGTCGAAACCATTATGCCGGATTCGCCCGCCGAGCGCGCCGGCCTCAAGAAGGACGACGTGGTGTTGACATTCGACGGCCGCCCGATGCAAGGGGTCGCCGACTTGCAGGAGTTCGTCGAGCGTTCGGCCGCCGGCTCCAAGCATGCCCTCGAGTTGAGCCGCAACGGCGAGCCGTTGAAGCTTGAGGTCACCGTCGAGGCGATGCCCGAGGGCTTCGGCCGCGCGACGCAAGCGCTCGGCGGATCGCCCAATTTTCACAACGACGGCCGGTTGGGCCTGTTCGTCATGGAATTGAGCCCGGAGATGGCCGAGCGGCTCGGCTTCAAGGACATGAAGGGCGCGCTGATCTTGAATGTCGATGCCAACCGGCCGGCCGGCAAAGCCGGACTGCGCGACGGGATGTTGATCCGCAGCGTGAACGGT
>JAMOAF010000953.1 GCA_023621895.1 Planctomycetota bacterium | reverse complement strand
AGCCAGCGGATCAGCCAGCCCAGGGCGACCAGCCCGATAGCAAAGCTGACTAGAGCGCCAATCGCCAGAATCCCCGGTTGGAAGTCTGCCGGAGGGTGCTCGAACACGTCGGCCAGGTGCAGGAGTCCCCCCCCGGCGATTACCGGGATGGCCAGCAGAAACGAGAAAGTCGCGGCCTCGTCGCGGCGCATACCGCAGGCCAAGGCGGCAACAATCGTCGCCCCGCTGCGGGATATTCCCGGCAGAATCGCGAAAGCCTGTGCCAAGCCGATCACCAAGGCGTGGCCATAGCCGAGGTTGCGGCAGGTAATCTCGCCCGGCGCTACGCGCATGGTCCACAACAGGCCGATCCCGGTAATCGGAAACATCAGGCCCGTGGTCATCGGACTTTCGAGGACGCCGCCGAAATAGCGTCCGACCCAGAGTCCGGCGATCACCGCCGGGACCGTGCCCGCGGCGAGCAGGCCGATCACTCGCCGCTCGCCTCCGAGCAACCCGAGGATTCTCCGCCAATAGAAGACCAGAATCGCCAGCAGCGTGCCCAGGTGGAGCACGATGTTGACGGTCAGTTTCTCGCCGGGAAACGGCTGGCCGAACTGTTCGAACAGCGAGGCGAGGACGACAACGTGCCCCGAAGAGCTGATCGGGAGGAACTCGCCGATTCCCTGGACGACCGCAAGTAGAACGACCTGGAGTAGAAGCATCTTCTAGTGGTGGGCGGGCAAAAGGTTCACTCAACGGGGCAGGACGTCAACAGGGACAAAAGGCGCCGCCCATACCGTAAGAATTATCGCCCATGATCCACGAGGCTGCTACCCCGGCCAAAAATGCGTGCCCGGATTATTCGTCCCTTGATCGGGAGCATCGAACTGGCGGAACTTGGATTTTGAACCTCGGATTTTGGACTTTTCGGCCGCTGAGCGCGGCTGGAAACGCAGTAGATTCTACGGGCAGACGGACTGGACAGCGTTTTTGCGGGAGAATCCGGGCTGGTGGTCATCGCGCGGCCAAGCTGTCAAATTGGCAGTCTTGGGCCCCCGCCCCGGAGGATTCCTGTCATCCTTGCGGGCAGCCGGCGCGCCCGGCCTGCTCGCTGTCGGCGTAACTCTACTTGCAGGAACTGTTTAACGAGTTGGCGGATCGATTGGCGCGCCAGTTGCGTTACCGAGAGGAGACATCGCTGGTTGTGCGCAGATTTGGCAGCCGTCCAGCCGGGGAAGACCGTTTACCGAGCGCGCCTCGGGCTGTCATTTTTGCTTTGCATGGCAGCAACATTCGGGGTGGCGAGGTGAGTGGGAGGCTTTTTGGCCGGACGGCGGATTTTCAGAAACGCTCTTAAGTCATGCAATTTCGGAGGCAAGCAGGTAATGGCGAAGAAGAAGGCCGAAACGAAGGCGTCCGGCGGCGAGATCAAGCTCCAGCCGTTGGCAGACCGCCTGGTTATTGAGCGCGAGGAATCGGAAGAGGTCACCGCCGGCGGGATCGTGCTGCCCGATGCCGCCAAGGACAAGCCCGCTCGCGGCAAGGTGGTCAGTGTTGGCGATGGGCGGATGCTCAAAGACGGGAAGCGCGCCCCCTTTCAGGTCAAGGTGGGGGACCGCGTGCTGTTCTCTTCGTACGCCGGCGAGGAGTTCAAGGTGGGCGACAGGGAGTTGTTGTTGATGCGAGAAGAGGATGTTCTGGCGGTGATCGTTTGAGAGCGAGTGCTAGGGGACCGGCCCGCGGCGCGCCCAGTCGCGGCAGGCGGGTCCTGCAAAAAGAGATTTAAGGGAGAACACATCCGATGGTAAAGATGATTGCGTTTGATCAGGAAGCCCGCGATGCCCTCCGACGGGGCGTTTCCAAGTTGGCACAGGCGGTCCGGGTCACGCTTGGTCCGCGCGGGCGCAACGTGATCCTCCAGAAGAGCTTCGGTTCGCCGACCGTCACCAAGGACGGGGTGACGGTGGCCAAGGAGATCGACCTGGAGGACGTTTACGAGAACATGGGCGCCCGGATGGTCCGCGAGGTCGCCTCGAAGACGAGCGACGTGGCGGGCGATGGGACGACGACGGCCACGATCATGGCCGAGGCGATTTTCAACGAGGGCCTCCGCGCCGTCGTCGCCGGCGTCAACCCCGTGCAGCTCAAGAGCGGCGTGGAGCGCGCCGTGGCCGACATCATCGCCAAGCTCAAGAAGATGTCGATTACGATCAAGACGAAGGAGGAAATGGCGCAGGTCGGGTCGGTCGCGGCCAACAACGACCGCGAAATCGGCGACCTCCTGGCCGAGGCCATGGAGAAAGTCGGCAAGGATGGGGTGATCACGGTCGATGAAGGCAA
>JAMOAF010000323.1 GCA_023621895.1 Planctomycetota bacterium | reverse complement strand
TTCAAGAAGCGAAGCCCCCTGCGGCCGGCGCTCCTGGTTTCGCTTGCGCACGACTATATGGGATACCTGCCGACGCCGCGGCATTTCGCGTTGGGTGGCTACGAGACCTGGCTCGGCACCAACCGCCTGGAGCCTCAGGCCTCGGAGAAGATGCTCGACGCGCTGTTGGAGATGGCGGCGGAGGTCAAAGACTGAGGATGGCATCGCGCCAACGCGCCGTGTGATCCGCCCGTCGATGGGAAACAAGCATAGGGCTCATCGATTCGCGTCCTTGGGCCATAGCTTATTCCCTTCGGGTGAGGGCGTGATCTTGTTGCCCGACTCGGCGCGATCGGCTGGGCCGGCTCGGGTACCAGGTGCGAAAAAAGTGCTTCATGATTGCAGGAGAAAACCATGGTCGGGGTCTGGAGAGGGTTGTTGGGGGCTGTTCTGGTCCTCGTGGCGGTTGCGGCGGCATCGGCGTGCGATGGGATCGTCGTCGGCCGCCTGGCATCGGCCGATGGCTCGGTCTTGCTGGGCCACAACGAGGAGAACGCGCTGGATCGCGTGCTGGAGTTCCGCAAGATCCCCCGGCTGCACGCTGACGCGGGCGGCAAGGTGGATCTGGGCCGCGGCGGTCAACTTGATCCCAAGGCGGAGACCTGGGCCTTCCTGTGGAGCGAGAACCCGGGCCTCGAATACAGCGACGGGTACCTCAACGAGTGCGGCGTAGCCATAACGAGCATTCAATGCCGGTCGCGCGAGGACGACTACGATGCGCTGGTAGCTCGCGGTGAAATCCGCGATGGCGGCATCGGCTACATGCTTCGTCGACTTGTGGCCCAGCGGGCGCAGTCGGCTCGCGAGGGCATGGAATTGATCGGTCAACTCGTCGAGCGCTTTGGCTATGTCGACTCGGGCCGGACCTACGCCGTGGCCGATCCCCAAGAGGCCTGGGTCGTCGAGGTGGTGCGTGGCCGGCGATGGGTAGCGCAGCGCGTGCCCGACGACGCGGTCGTGATCTTGCCCGCCCAGCACGTCATCGGCGAGATCGATCTGGCCGATCGGGCGAACTTCCGCGCATCGTCCGACCTGGTGAGCTATGCCGTTGCCCGCGGCTGGTTCGATCCGGCCGGCGGCCAGCGGTTCAACTTCCGCTTGGCCTACCAAACCCCGAAGCAAGCGGCGCCTGCGGCGCGTCAGTTTCGCGGCCAGGAAGTTGTGTCGGGCAAGCCGGGCCAATGGCCGCCGGAACAACCGCTCCCCTTTGCGGTGCGCCCGCACAAGCGACTGTGCGTGGCCGACGTGGCGGCCGTGCTGCGGGATCCAGGCGGAGTCGCGGCCCTCTTCAGCAAGACGACCCAAGAAGGGGCGATCTTTCAACTCCGTCCGGGCCTGCCTCGCGAAATCGGCTGTGTCTATTGGCGTACGACCGGCCGGCCCGACATCAGCGCCCTGACGCCCTGGCACGTCGCCGTGACGGCCACGCCCGAGACCTATGGTCGGCCCGGCGATCTTCAGCGATTGCTCTCGCTGGAGCAGCATTTCCAGCCGCCGGCCGAGACGTTCCAGCCCGACTTTTCCCGGGCCTGGTGGAAGTTCAAGCGGCTGGCCCAGGCGGTGGACCACTCGTACGCCGCGCGGATTGGGACGGTCCAGAAATCCTGGTCGGCGATCGAAAATCGCGGGAGGCAGGAGCAAACGCGGATCGAGGCCGAGGCCGCAACACTCTGGCGGACCAATCCCGACGCCGCGCGGGCCCTGCTTACCCGATTCTGCAATGATCGGGCGCTGGAAGTTTGCGCCGAGGCCGACAGGCTGACTAGGTCTTTCCAGTAAATGAGCATAAGGCAGTGCAACTCAAAGGAGATCAGCAATGAAACAGCTTCTTCTAGCCTTCTGTCTTCTCACGCCTGTGAGTCTCTTTGCCGAGATGCCCAACGGCGGCATCTGCGCCCACCAAGGCGACAACGCAGCCTTCCCCGCCAACACCGTTCCCGCCTTCAAGTCCGCCGCCGACAAGGGCGCCGCCATGGTCGAGATGGACGTCCAGCGCTGCGCCACTGGGGAACTCGTCATCATGCACGATGCGACCGTCGACCGCACGACGAACGGCACTGGCGAAATCGCCAGGCTGACCTTCGAGCAGATTCGCGCCCTCGACGCGGGCGTGAAGAAGAGTCCCAAGTTCGCCGGAACCAAGGTCCCGACCTTTGACGAAGCCATCGGCTGCCTCCCCAAGGACGGTATCTGGATCAACGTCCACTGCTCGGACAACGTCGCCGACGAAGTCGCCAAGACGATCAAGGAGAAGGGGCGCCTGCACCAGGCGTTCATCTCGACC
>JAMOAF010000899.1 GCA_023621895.1 Planctomycetota bacterium | reverse complement strand
GACTGTCGTTCGAACGCCCAATCTACGAGTTGGAGGCCCGCCTCGAGAAGCTCGGCAAGCTGAGGACGCCCGAAGCCCAGAATGAAGTCCGCGTGTTGCGCCGCGAATTGACCGATCTGAAGAAGCGAATCTATGCCAACTTGAAGCCCTGGGAGACGGTCGAAGTGGCCCGCTGTCCCGATCGGCCGCTGACCGACGATTACCTCGAACTCTGCTTCGAGGAGTTTGTCGAGCTTCACGGCGACAAGTACTTCGGCGACGACCGGGCGATTCGCACCGGATGGGCCAAGATCGATCGTTTCAAGGTGATGGTCGTCGGCCACCAGAAGGGGCGCGACTACAAGCAGCGGATCGCCTGCAATTACGGCTGCGCCCACCCCGAAGGCTATCGCAAGGCCATCGGCAAAATGAAGATGGCCGCCAAGTACGGCCTGCCGGTGATCTGCTTCATCGATACGCCGGGCGCCTATCCGGGGATTGCCGCCGAGGAACGCGGCCAGGCCCAGGTGATCGCCACGGCGATGTTCGAGATGTCCCGCCTGCCCACGCCGATCATCTGCGTCGTCATCGGCGAGGGAGGCTCCGGCGGCGCTCTGGGCATCGGCGTCGGCGACCGCGTGGCGATGCTCGAACACGCCTACTATTCCGTCATCAGTCCGGAAGGCTGCGCCGGCATCCTCTGGAAAAGCCACGAATACAAGGAGCAGGCCGCCAAGGCGCTGCGGATGACCTCCAAGGACCTGATCAAGCTCGGCGTCATCGACGCGGTGATCGAGGAGCCCGACGGCGGCGCCCATCGCGACCACCACCTGACCGCCAGCCGGATGAGCATGTATCTTCGCAACACCCTCCGCGAGCTGGTCGAGATTCCCATCGATGAGCTGGTCGAAGCCCGCTACCAACGATTCCGCCGCATGGGCGTGTTCTTCGAGCACGGCGAGCTTCAGGGGAAGGCGCTGGTCGAACTCGCGCCGGAAGAGCCCATCCCGGCGCCGCACGCCATCGAGCACGCCGAGGCGCTGCATCCGCCGGCCGAGGCGTGATCGCCGTCTTGGAAGGCCAGCCGAGACCCGGCTCTGTTGTGTGGCGGCCGGTGTCCGTTGCCGCGGGCGCGGCGCGCCGTCACTCCGGCTTCTTGAACAGGTCGAGAAACCGATCCTCGTATTCCTTGAAGACGCCAAGCTGATCGAGCTCGCGTTTCAGCTCCTAAATGAGCTTGCGTGATTCCGGGAGGAATTCACGAGAGCGTGATAGCCGCGTGGGCTTGCCCCGCGCTCCCCTGCGCTGCGGCACAGCCCGTACTTAACGAAGCGCAGGGCAAGCCCACGCGGCTATCTGAATAACAGCCGCTTTTTCCGCGAATCACGCAGGTCGATTCAGGCCTTTGAGCTATCTTCTCGCGCCCGCTCGAAGAGCTGCTCGATGTGGTGCTCGCTTTCGGGGTCCAGGTCGCGCTTTTCCACCGGGTCCCGCCGGACAAACAGCCGGCTCTGGGGCCGGCGCCCCATGCGGACGATGCCCCTTGCACCTCGACGTGTTCCATGTCAAACAAGTCGAGCGGCCTGAACTCGGCGAGCAGGCGCGCGCCAAGTTTCGCCGTCAGATAATATCCGGCGCTGATTGCCACCTGGCCCATGCCCGGCCACACGGCCGCGTGGAAAGCATCTCCGCCGCCGGCTATGATGATGCACAACGAAAGTCGCAATCAGGACTCCCGGGGCAATCATCCGAGGCGGGCAAACCCGGCCCGCGCAGAGGAGAAACCGATGAAAATAACACACGTGCTACCGTTCCTGGCCGCGTGGCTGGCCGCCCACCCGGCCGCGGCCGTCGATTACCCCGGCCCCTCGCCAGGGGCGGCGCGCGCCGCCTGCTCGGCGGCCGAGGCGACGCTCGAAAACGACGCGATCGCCATCCGATGGACCTTCGCCGACGGGCGATTGAAACCCGACCGCTTGGCACTCAAGCAGTCTTCAACCGACCTGGCGCTCGCGCACACGGAATGCTTCTCTTTCGCGCTCGCCCAGACGCCCAGCCCCTGGGCGCGGAAGCTCGCTGCATCCGATCTGAAGCTCGCCGCGCCGCCCGCGATCCGCCAGCTCCAGCCGGTGCCCGGCGCCTCGAGGCTGGGCGATCGGTTCGGCGGCTGGGAGCTATCGGCGCGGTTGACTTCCGCCGCGCCTGGCCTGGAGGTGCTCTGGCGGGCGGAGCTCCGCGACGGCGCCAACTACATCCGCCAGGAGCTGGCGATCCGCGCCCCGAGCGAGCCGCTCGAGCTCGGCGAGCTGGTCGTCCTCGAGCTTGCCGCCCCCAAGGCCGAAACGGC
>JAMOAF010000335.1 GCA_023621895.1 Planctomycetota bacterium | reverse complement strand
ATTTTGCAACTCCCGCCAAGGCGGGAGCAGCATGCCGTACAACTCCTGCCAGGTCTTCGGTTCGTCGTGCATCGTCCACCTCCAGGAAGAAAGACTAACACGCCATGGCCCACGAATTCCAGACCCGCGTGGAAGCCTGCCGGCAGGCGACGGAACTGCTGGCAGCCGGCCTGCCGATGAAGAAGGCGGCGGCGCGGGTCTGCATTCCCCAGGGGACGCTGGAGCGGTGGCTGCGGGCGTGGAAGTCGGGCGGGGCGGAGGCGATGGAGTCGGATTATTCCGGCGTGGGCCGGCCGGCGGTCGCCGAATGCCTGGATTCGGAAAGCATCGATTTCATCCGGCGGAAGGCGGCGATGTGCGGCAGCATGGCGCTGACCTACCAGTTCTTCGTCGACGATCCAGCGTGCCCGCCGCCCCTGCGCGACTACCTGATTCCGAAGCTGACCAGCGGCAAGCCGCTGTCCCTGCCGCTCTCCCTGCGCCGCGCGGCGCAGGTGACGCCGGAGCTGGAGGCGATGCGCCTGGGACCGACGGCTTTCGGGCACGTTGGGTTCAAGAGCCGCCACAACGATCTGGTGATCGATCCGCTGACGGGCCAGGAACGGAAGCTGCTGGCCGGGGATCTGTACCTCAGCGACGACATGAGCACGAACCACCCGTTCTGGTTTAATTTGCCGGACGGCGAGCGCGAGACGCGCGCGCACCGCGGGGACCGGCTGGCGGAGAAGTTCGGCGTGGCGGTGGGGCGTCAGGGGCTATACACGAACGACGCGCGCGGGAAATGGCTTGGCGCCGAGTTGATCGGCCGTCCGACGGATGCCTATACCTCCGCGGATGTGCTGCGGCACTTCCGCCGGATCCTGACGGAGTGGGGCATGCCCCGCATCGGCTGGATCCTGGAGAAGGGCGTCTGGATGGCGCGGGCCGTCGATGGCGGCATGACGGTCGTGATCGACGACCAGGCCCGCCAAGAGACGGTGGCCGGGCTGTCGAGCCTCGGGTTCGACGTGAATCACGTCCACACGTCGGAAGGCAAGGCGCTGATCGAGGGCGCCTTCGCCCACCTGCAGGCCGTGCTGGACCTGCTGGAGATCCCGACGGTGGGCCGCCACCGCGGCGAGATGGAGCGCGTGGAGAAGGTCATGCGGCGCGTCCAGTCCGGCGTGATCCATCCGGCGGACGCGGGGATCCCCTACATCAGCGACCACGTCGAAAACATTTCGAAGGGCATGGTTTTCTGCAACGGGAAAAACAAGTTCGGCCGCATCCAGAACGGCGTGCCGGACGAGGTCTGGGCGCACGACGTCCTGGCGCATCCGCTGCGCGAACTGTCACCCGAACACATGGGAGTTTTCATGCCCGTAAAATTCCAGACGATGATCCGCCAGGGCTGCGTCGACAAGACCATTGACGGCGTGCTCTACCGGTTTTCCTCACCGGATTTCGCCCGCCTCGGCGCCGGCTACCGCCTGGCCGTGGCGTTCGATCCGGGAGAGCCGGCGGCCGGCGCGGAGATCTACAACCTGGAAACCGGCAGCCGGAACGTGGACGGGCACAAGCCGAACGCCTGGATCTGCCACGCCGCGCACGAGGCGGAGCTGCCGCTGTTCGGCTACAGCGCCGAGGTCAAGGCCAGCGGCGAGCGCCGCAAGGCGCATCGCCGGGCCTTCGAAGCGGCCTACGCGGGCACGGGCCTGTTCGGCAAGAAGGCCGGCCGCGCCATCGAGCGCCGCGAGGCCGACGGGCGCCTGGTGCGCGCCGAAGTGAATCTTGGGGATTCTCGCGAGACGGACGCTGGCGGTCGGAGTCGTGCCCTTCCTGCCGCGGACGAAACGAGAATCCCCACCTCTTTCCGCCGGAAGCAACTGACCGAATCGGACATCGATTCCGCCGCGGCTGAGGCCGCGGCCATGGAAGAGCGCCTCTGGGCGCGAGGAATGCTTTTGCCGCAATGACGCGGCAGGAAAACACGAAGGGCATGGACATGAAACAAGAGAACGAAACCGGCGGAGCTCCGGAAAAGGAACTGGTCGAGCTGGCCAGGGGCATCCGCCACTGGCAGGAAGCCAAGGGATTCACGACATCCAAGATGCTTCGGAGGTTCCCCACTCTGGGGAGCGATCGCACCTATGGCCGCTTGGTGGCCGGTGATGTCGATGAGATGGATGTCGAGAAGCAGCTTGTCAACTACCGCAGCGCGTGGGCGCTGATCGAGGCGGTTGGCGAGGACGCCAGCACGAGCGAGGATTTCTATGAAGACCTTTCGCCCGTGGTTCAGCTTCGTCGGGCAATGATGGAGACGTTCACGGAGACAGGCCTGTGCCGGT
>JAMOAF010000837.1 GCA_023621895.1 Planctomycetota bacterium | reverse complement strand
ACCCGGCTCAAGGTCGGCGATGCCGGTAATCCTCCACTCGGCAGAGCCACCGGTGCTTGTTACCGTGGTCAGCGCCAGCCCACCGGCAATCGTGCCCGCGTCCGGCAAGTCCAAGTCAATGGTCATCTTGTCGGCGGCAATGTCTTTGGCGGTAATCGTGATATCGGCGATCGGATCGCTGTATTGGACCGGATCAACGTTCGGGTTGTTCACCGTCACGGCCGGCGCCACATTGAGGACGGTCACCGTGAACGTGTGGCTACCCACGCCGCCATCGTCGTCGGTCACGGTCACGGTGACGAAGTACTCGCCGTCATCTTCGTATTGATGGCTTCCGGCGACCGACCCCCGCGTCAGTACGCCGGGGCCTCCCACCCCGTCGATGCTAGCGTCCCCGGTGTCGGGATCGGTTCCGTCCCCCCAGTCAATCGAGTAGGTGAAGGTCTCCTCGACCTCACCGCCGACATTCAGCGAGTTGTCGAAGCCCGGGTCCGTGAACGTGGCCGGGTCCAGCGACACCGTCGTTAACTCCGTGGGGCTACCCGCGACGCTCTCGTTAACGGTCTGATCTATTGCATCGACCGTCGGCGCGACGTTCGCTACTGTCACCGTCAGCTTGTCCGAGTGCCACAGACCTTCATAGTCTGTGACGGTGACGGTCACCGTGTACTGGCCGTCGTCCGCATACACGTGGCTGCCGACCACGCTCCCGGCGACGGTGGTCGGCAGTTCCACCACCGTGCCATCCACGACGCCCGTCCCGTCACCCCAATCGATCGTCGCGTTGTGCGTGCCCCTCGGACCCAGGTCGGTAAACCGGGCGGCCAGGCTCACCTGCGAGCCCTCGCCCACCGCCTGGTCCGCCCCGGCGTCCACCGTCGGCGGCGCGTTGGGGCATTCCCATGCCCCGATGTCCGCCGCGCTGCCGATGACTCTCACAAAGCCTGCGCCGCGCTGGTCGGTTGTCAACAGGTTCCCGGCGTGATCGCGCGCCAGCTCATCGTCTCCCTCGTCGATGGCCGGGCTGTCAAGGAGCAGCGCGATCGTTTGCGTGGGGCCGCCGTTGTCCTGCAAACCGGACGAATCGAGACGCGGATCTCCGCCGACCAGGTTGTGCGAACTACCAGTGGCCAGAGCGCCAGACAAATCGTTGGCGGCGAGGCTGCCGAGAACGTTGCCGGCCACGATCGTGTTGTGAAGCGTGGTGGGGCCGCCATCGGCGGTACGGATCCCACCGCCGCCTCCCGCTGCGTCGTTGTCGGCATCCGCGGCGTTGCCGGCGATCGTCGAGTTGACCACCGTCAGTGTGCCCTGGTTGTAAATCCCGCCGCCGTCCGAGGTGGCCGAATTGCCCGAGATCGTCGAGTTGACCACCCATAGCGTGCCCTCGTTGTAAATCCCACCGCCCGAGGTGGCCGCATTGCCCCAGATCGTCGAGCCGAGAACCCTCAGCGTGCCCTCATTGTAAATCCCGCCGCCGAGCTGGGCGGAGCCTCCCGTGATGGTCACGTCACGGATGGTCGCGGCGCCACCGGCGAGGACCTCCAACACACGTCCACCGCCGGCCGCGTGCAGCGTGACACCCTGTCCAAGCAGTTCCACCTCGTCGGTGATCGTCAACGGGCCCAACGTGAGCGGGCCGATGCTCTCTTCCAACGCCGCGGAGAAGAGGATCGTGTCCGCGCCGGGATTCGCGTTGGTCAACTCAATTGCCTCGCGCAGGGAAAGGTTGCCCGCCGAAAAATCCCCGTCGCTTTCGTCCTCCGGGTTATCGACCACCAACGCGCCCACGATCAGGTTCTCGGTCTCCTTGAACAACTGGGTCGGTCCAAATTGACTATTGTTCGCCGCCAGGTAGAAGTGCTGGTACTGCTCGTTCGCCGGGCCGCCCGACGCCAGGTAGGTTCCATACACATCCGGATTGAAAAAGAGCGCGACCAGGTCGTCACCGCCGCCGCCGGAAACATCCACCTTGTCGGACGCGTCGCTCCCCATCACACCGAACGTGAAGTGGTTTTTCCAGGTGCCCTGAATACCCACGTCGTCGATGGGGATCAACTCGAATTCGTCGACCTCGGGGCTGAGGGTGAGTTCCACGTCGTCTTCTTTGGTGTCGCTGCCCATATCCACCGCCACGCCAGAGACTCCACCCAAGTCGAGTTCACCACTGACCGAGAAATGGTCGGCGCCTTCTCCACCCGAGAGGCTGATGGTCTCCACTTCGTTGAGTGTCACCGAACCGGTTTCGACGCTGCTGGAATAGGAGCTGATCTTGACGACATAGTCGCCGTCCATCGTCACGCGCAGGTCCTGCGCCGATGCATCGCCG
>JAMOAF010000828.1 GCA_023621895.1 Planctomycetota bacterium | reverse complement strand
CAATGTCAAATCGCCATGCAAGAATTCTCTCTCTAAAGGGGGTATGCCATGATTCTCTACATCGTTCGCCACGCCGCGGCGGTTCCCTACGGGGACCCTGATTGGCCCGACTTCGATCGCCCGTTGACCGAAAAGGGCATAGCCCGGTTCTCGCAGTTCATCCAGGCATTGGCCACGGCTGATTTCGCGCCCGGCATCGTCGCCACCAGCCCCCTGGCTCGCTGCCGGCAGACGGCCGAAATCCTCAGCCGGATGGTCCCCCGGCAGCCGCCGGTTGTCGCGCGGGAGGAACTGGCGCCGGCGAGCGACCTGCCGGGCTTGACGAGTTGGGTCGCCCAGGCAGCCGCGGACTGCGATCAGGTGGCTTGGGTCGGCCACGCGCCGGATGTCGGCCACCTGGCCGCGGCCCTGATCGGCCGCGGCTCTTCGCAAATCCATTTCTCCAAGGGAGCCGTCGCGGCGATCCAGTTCGACGGCCTCCCGGCGCCGGGCGAAGGCGAACTCTGCTGGCTGGCGATGCCGAGACTCCTCGGCTGCTGACTGGGGGCCGAGGCATCCGCCGCTCCCTCGTTCCCGCCTCTGCCCCCGTTGCCAGGCCGGAGCTTGGCAACCAGGTGAACGTGAGGTTCCCACTTTCCCCCCCGGTTCCCAAGCCGGAGCTTGGCAACCAGGTGAAGGAGACCGGCAAGAAAAGCAAACGGGTCTGCTCGAAGGCGTCTTCGAGGCAGACCCGTTTCAGGATTTCAGCAAAGTGTCACTTGGGTGTTAGCCTTCGAGGCTACGCGGCGCGCGGAGCAGCGAAGCCGACGGGTCAGCCTTCGGGGCAACGGGCAGCGGGGCAGCTTCCTTCACGGGAGCGGCAGCCTCTGCACCACCACCATCGCAACCGCAGCCGCCCACGCCACAGCCGCTGGCAGCCTCGCAGCAAACCGGCTTGCAGGCTTTCCGGCAGCCGAACAGGCCGTCGAGGATGTCGAGGATCGGTGTGCAGCGCCGAGTGCGGCACTGGCCGCAGGCCGGCTCACAGGCCGGTTCGCAGGCCGGCTCGCAAGCGGCGGCAGAGCAGTTCTTCCTGCCCTTGAAGAGCGGGAACAGCGGCTCGCGGCACTTGGCCTCGCAGGCGGGCTCGCAGGCGGGCTCGCAAGCAGCCTTGCAGGCGGGCTCGCAAGCGGCCTTGCAGGCGGGCTCGCAAGCGGCCTTGCAGGCGGGCTCGCAAGCGGCTTCGCAGGCGGGCTGGCAGCCGCCGTTGCAGCCGGCGAGGTTGCACAACCGGCACTTCAGTAGCGGGAACAGGGGCTGGCGGCATCGCACTTCGCAAGCCGGCTCGCAGGCCGGTTCCGGAGCACAGCACTTGGGCTCGGCGCAGGCCGGCTCGCAAGCGCAGTCGCGGGCATTGCCACACCGCTTGCAGGCGAACAGCCCCTTCAGGCCGGCGAACAGGTCGCACGGCCGGCAGCAGGGCTCACAACAACTTGGCCCACATGCCGGCTCACAGGCGGGCGCACAGGCCTTTTCGCAGGCAGGGGCACATGCCGAGCATCCGCCGTCGAGCAGACCGGCGAACCCCTGACTGCAAATCGCAACGCTCGTAATGAGCGCTAACAGAACGATCTTGCCTCTCATTGTGCAAACTCTCCTTTACAGGTGAACTGGGGGTAGCTCGTTTGGGTACCGACGTCTCTTGCCACACGCGTCACAGTCGGCCGTGTGCGACGCGATTTACCTTCCGTGGGTGGGTTCTCCCATGGGATAGAACCGACTCCTAGTGTGCAGGACGTCGGTGGGTGGCCTGGGCCGCTAACCTCAGTTCACATCATCTGCCGCGCCAGAGCCGTCGAACCCTCCTCGATTCGATCAAACCTTCGGCATCCCTGACGCAACCCCGCGGCGCGCCTAGGCGAGCACGCCGTTTCTTTCCTTGCAGGGTCAGATTCGATATCGGCACCCTGACAAACACCCCTTGAGAACACGCAAGGTGTTTTTGCCAAAAGGCTTACTGTTCGTTTAAAGGTGAGATTGAGGGGTACGGCAACAAATAGGGTTGGCGGGAGTCTACGGGCGACGGCGATAGACGCCGGCAGGGTCGACTTGGCGCCGCGATTGACCGCCCAGACAGTGCAATCGTCACTCCCGGAATATCCACACCCCCGGCCCAAATCAAGAGGAACACGGCCGTTTTTAAGCTCGAAATGGTTGCAGGCAGACGCGCGCAAAAAACCGCGAATCTGTGAATCTGGGCATGCTAGCTTTGCTGTCCCTCCTGGGCGAATCAACGAAAACTGGGAATTCTTGACCTTTTTTCCGCGCACGGCTATAATCACTCTCTTGTG
>JAMOAF010000857.1 GCA_023621895.1 Planctomycetota bacterium | reverse complement strand
TTCGAGGGGAGATTCGGCAGATGAATCCAATCGGCCATCAGCATGCGGCCGTGGTCGACTATCTCACCGAATGGAGCTTTCGTGCTGGGAGGCGCGAAAAACTCGTGAGGATTCAGCACCCGATCTTGCTGCCGGACAGCGCAAGCGCGCCGGAGCCGGATGTCGTTTGGGCGGTAAGGAAACGCTACACGGCTCATCCGCTGGCCGCGGACGTTCTGCTCCTGATCGAGGTAGCCGATACAACCCTGCATTTGGATCTCGGCGAGAAAGCCGCGCTCTACGCCGAGGCGGGAATTCCCGAGTATTGGGTGGTTGATATCGAGAGTCGCCGCCTGCTTGTGCATCGCCAGCCGGCCGGCGGAGAATATCTCGACGTGCGCTCTTTCGCCGGTGACGACGGGGTCACGCCGCTTAGCGATCCGAAGGCGCTCCTGAAGGGGAACGATCTGTTTTCGATGCTCTAGAGGCGTCCGGAGCGTGGTGGGCCTGGTGGTCAAACCAGTCGGCCGGCAGCGGCGCGCGGCTTGTGAGGGTGATCGTCATGCATCGCGGCTCGGGGCGGCCCTGCATGTGCATCTGTTCGAAGCGAATCTGCCCGACGATGTTCGTCTCGGGGTGGAACCAGATCGAGATTGCGTTGGGACCCTGCGCTTTGCGATCGATTTTTCGCGCTCGCAGATGACGCCACAGGGTCGGATCGTCCGTGCCAAGCTGCTCGGCAGGCAACTCCTCGATCTGATATCCGCGGCGGAGCATGGCCAGACTCGCGCGGATGTCTACAAAAGGCACCGTGGCCAGATCTTCCGGCATCGGGATGCGAAACGCGCCGGGACTGCTGCTCACCAGGACCGGCCTATCGGGCCGGACGAGCCAGTGCTCGCGGCCGTTGCTGCCGTTGATCACCAGCTTGCCGCCGGGCGCCGAGCGATAGAGCACGAACTGGTCGCCACGAACGTAAAGGACTGCACCGTCCAGACCGGGCCGGCGATCCTCCGGGGGCAGGCTGTCCGGGCCTCGACCGGGCCGACTGCCGGACTGGCGCGGCGCAGGTCGGTCGACCGGATCGACCCAGATTTCATACGTCCGATCGGCCGGATCGTCCATCGCGCGGACGACACCGTCGAGCGCGGCGAGCGCCGAATTCGATGAGGAAATAATGTAGTACCACGTCGCGACGCCGACGAGCAACGAGGCCGCCACCGCCCAGCGGATGAGCGAGCGGGCGCGGCGGCGCGGCCTTCCGACTTCTTCTGCGGCCTGTGGCGGGCGGAGCGGCCCCTGCGGCGCCGCCTGCCGAATCGCCCCGAGCGCGCGGTCGATTCGCGCCTGCCGCCGGGCCGCCTCCCCATCGCAGAGGTGCAAGAGCAGGGCGTGCACCAGTTGCAGGTCGGCGGCCTGGCGGCTGGCGCGATCGTCCCGGTCTTCGGCCGTCTCTCCAGGAGACATCGCCGCTTTGGGCGGAAGCGGCTCGTCCGGCTCCGCATCCCCGTCCATCCACCAGCCCGGGACGCGGGCCGGGTCCGGCTGCATCGGCGAATCATCGGGCTTGCTCATGGACTGGGCTCCAACAAGACCCCTTTTCGCTGCAAGCAGGCGAGCAACAGCGCCCTTGCCCGCTGCAAACGCTTCTTGATCGCTTCGCGCGTGGTGTCCAGCAACCCGGCGATGCGATCGGCGGAGTGGCCCTCCAGGTAGCGCAGCGAGATGACTTGCTTGGGAAGGTCGGGCAGGGCCGCCAGGCACTCGTGCATCGCGGCGATCTTCTCATCCCAGCAGTCTCCGCTCCGCTGGCTGATCTGTTGCACTTCCCGGTCGAGGTGCTCGATGACGTTCTCATCGCAGACCATCAAGTCGCGCTTGGCTTTGCGGGCATGGGCCATCACCAGCCGAGCGGCAATCCCCCGCAGCCACGGCCCGAACGGCCGGCTCTGGTCGTAGTCGCCCAGCCGCCGCCAGGCGACGAGCATCGTCTCTTGGAAGAGATCGTCGACCGCGGCTGCGTTCCATACCATGGCCCGCAAGTACGTCACCAGCATATCCGCATTCTCGCGGACGAGGATCTCGAAGACCGTTTCGGCTTGGACCGGTGATGGATCGGGCATGGTGGCCGGGATCCGGATCTCGTGAGGGACTCCCTAAGTCTTATTGTCGCAGCGATTCAAAACGGGGACAGGAGGGACAAGGTTCAAGGTCCAATGCTCAAGGCTCAAGAGCCGGTGTTTCAACGTGGGGTGCGTGCCCTTGTCTCCTGGTAATTGCGAATTGAGCCTTGAAGTCTGGCAAGAAGTTCCTGAGTCGTTGCGTCCGAATCGCCGGGATCGAAGATTCTATCAGC
>JAMOAF010000143.1 GCA_023621895.1 Planctomycetota bacterium | reverse complement strand
GGAGCTTGGGAACCAGGAAAAAGCGGGGGGGCGGAGGGGGGCGGAGGTTCCCAAGCCGGAGCTTGGGAACCAGGAAAGCCGGAGCTTGGGAACCAGGAAAGCTGGCGTGCACCCGGGCCGTGGGGGCGGAGGTTCCCAAGCCGGAGCTTGGGAACCAGGAGAGTTGACCGCTGCTAGCCGACCGCCGTGCCCCGCTGAACCGCCTCCCTTGCCCACGCCTCTCGAATCCCCCACCTTCCCGTCCTCCTCTTGCCTTGGTCGCTGCGAACTTGATAGACTGGCGGCCCTCGGTTGGTCTGAGCAGGAAGCTTGGAATCCGGGGCAAAACGGCTGAGCGACAAGGAGGTCGCCGTTGCTGTCGAATTGGCCAATTCGTCTGAAGTTCCTCGTCGGGCTGGGGCTGCTGCTGCTTTCCGTGGCGATTCTTGCCGGCAGCGGGCTGGTGAGTACCCACCGCTACCGGGCGATCATCAAGAATCTGAGCTGGCGATCCGAGGAACTGCCGGTGGCCGACGAGCTGAGCCGCCACGTGGCCGACCTGCGGATTCTCCTGGGAGAGATGAGGGGCCTGAGGGAGAGTTCCTTTCCCAGTTCTCAAACCCGGCCGATCCCGCTGCGAGCCTGGGGGGTTCGCGAACAGTTCCACACCGAGTTGGCCGAAGTCGAGGAGACGCTGGCCAGCTATCGGCGGCAATTGGAGAGCAAGATGCTCGACGAGTCGCCGATTGCCGACAACGAGCGGGAGTGGAAGACGGTCGGCCAGATCGAGGCGGCGCTGGAGGTGGTCCACCGCGCGTTGGACCGAGAAGACTGGACGCTCCACGAGGTGCAGATCGACAAGCTCGACGGCAAGCTGATCGACCTCCAGCGCCTGACAAGCGAGCTTCCCAGCCACCTTTACAGCCGATTTCGCGGCTTTGCCGCCTCGGAGCGGAACGAGTATCGCACGCTGATCATCGGCACTTGGATCGCCGCCGCGCTGGCCGCGATGATCTTCGGCCTGTTCATCAATCTCTTCTACCAGTGGATTTTCAGGCCGTTGCGGATTCTCATCGAGGGGTCGCGGTTCGTGGCGGCCGGCGAGTTCAGCTACCGGATTCACCTCCGCAGCGGCGACGAAATGGCCGAGCTGGCCGAGGCATTGAACAGCATGACGCAGCGGTTTCAGGACATCCGCGACGACCTCGATCGCCAGGTCCGCGAGCGGACCCGCCAGGTGGTCCGCAGCGAGCGGCTGGCGAGCGTCGGTTTTCTGGCCGCGGGGGTCGCCCACGAAATCAACAATCCGCTGGCCTCGATCGCGATGTGCGCCGAGTCGCTCGAAAGCCGGTTGGTGGAGCAGGCCCTCGACGGGGGCGAGCCCGACCCGCTGACGAGGAAATATCTCCAGATGATCCAGAGCGAAGCCTTCCGCTGCAAGGAGATCACGGAGAAACTGCTCGATTTCTCCCGGACCGGGTCGGCCAAACGCCAGCCGGCGGACCTCGGGGAAATCGTCGCCGGCGTGATCGAAATGGTCCGCCACCTCGGCAAGTACCAGCAGAAGAAGATCGACTTTGAACGCGCCGAGCGCGTCTTGGCCTCGGTCAACCCGCAAGAGATCAAGCAGGTGGTGCTCAACCTGATGACCAACGCCCTGGATTGCGTCGAGGACGGCAGCGGCGTGGTGCGGATCGGCGTGACCGAGCGCGAGGGTTTTGGCGTGTTGACGTTTTCCGACAACGGCTGCGGCATGCCCGCCGACGTGCTCGAACATGTCTTCGAACCGTTTTTCACCCGGCGGACCGTCGGCCAGGGGACGGGGCTTGGGCTGTCGATCACGCATCGGATCATCGCCGATCATGGAGGTGAAATTGAAGCCGCAAGCGACGGGCCGGGCCGCGGCGCCACGTTTCGCGTGCGGCTCCCCCTGGCCGCGGCGAACAAGGAGACGGGTCCGGTGTCACGGGCCGCGTGAATACTCGTAGAACGGAATTCAACCATGGCGGAAGTCAAAGACAAGCGCGCCCGGCGACCTGGCGATTCACTCAGACTCCTGTTTGCCGACGACGAGCCTTCGCTCCAAGAGTTGATGCGCCTGGAGCTGCCGCGGATGG
The DNA here is from genome assembly GCA_023621895.1 of Planctomycetota bacterium. GTDB lineage: Bacteria > Planctomycetota > Planctomycetia > Pirellulales > Thermoguttaceae > JAAYCB01. The sequence continues at coordinate 9,256 of JAMOAF010000143.1, read as the reverse complement.
GCCACGAGGTCACCGTCTGCCCCGACGGGCTGACCGCCGCCGCCGCGCTGGAAAGAAACACCTACGACTGCATTCTCGTCGACCTGGACATGCCGGGCATGAACGGCATCGAAGTGATTGCCAAGGCCAAGGAGATGGCGCCGGCGACCGATGCGATCGTGCTGACCGGCAAGAGCTCGCTGGAGACGGCGATTGCCGCGCTCCGCCACGGGGCGTTTGACTATCTGACCAAGCCGTGCCGGTTGATCGAGCTCAGGGCGGTCCTCGCCCGCGTGGCCGAACGGCGCGAGTTGAACAAGAAGTACCTCGCCCTGAAGCAGCGGCTGGAGCGGATCGAGGGGCGATCCGACCTGGTGGGCGATTCGCGGGCGATGGCCGGAGTCAGGCAGTTGCTCGACAAGGTGGCGCCGACGGAATCGACGGTCTTGATCCTGGGGGAGACGGGGACCGGCAAGGAACTGGTCGCCCGAGCGCTGCACGATCGGAGCCTGCGTTCGGACAAGCCGTTCGTGCCGATCAACTGCGGCGCCCTGCCGGAGAACCTGATCGAGAGCGAGTTGTTCGGGCATCGCAAAGGCGCCTTTACCGGCGCGGACGAGCACCGCGTGGGGCTTTTCGAGGTGGCCGACGGGGGGACGTTGTTTTTGGACGAGATCGGCGAACTGCCCAAGTCGATGCAGGCCAAGCTGCTGCGGCTTCTGGAAAGCGGCGAGGTTCGAAGAGTCGGCGAGAACGAGTCGTTCACCTGCGACGTGCGCGTCGTTTGCGCGACCCATCGGCACCTCGACGCGATGGTCGAGGCGGGCGAATTCCGCGAGGACCTGTGGTATCGGATCAACACGTTTGAGATCCACTTGCCGCCCCTGCGCGATCGGCCCGACGACATTCCCCTGCTCGTCCGGCACCTCGCCCGGCGGTATCGCCCTGGGATCAGCGAGGAGACCGAGGTCTTCAGCTCAGCCGCCCTGGAGATACTCAAGCGCCATTCCTGGCCGGGCAATGTCCGCGAGTTGGCCAACGTGGTCGAATACGCGATGATCCTGGCCGATCGCTTGCCGATCGACCGCGAGCACCTGCCGAGCCGACTGGGTACCGGGCGTCCCCGGCCAGTCGAAGCGGGAGAAACGGGGCCCAGAACCTTGCGCGAGATGGAGATGGGGGCGATCTGCGAAGCCCTCCAGCGCCACGATGGCAACAAGCCGCAGGTGGCCGCCGAACTGGGAATCAGCGTCAAGACGCTTTACAACAAGCTTGCCCAACTCGAGGGGCTGAAAAAGTCGGCGTGAAAACCGCGGCGCGGCGCCGCCATCCGGCTCGCCGGATGAAGCGAAAGGTAGCTCACCCGGCTTGTGGCCACCAGGCGCGACCCGGAATGATGAGAACCGTAGCTTGGCGGATCGGAAGGTTCCCAAGCTGGAGCTTGGGAACCAGTGTGCGGCTGGAGCTTGGGAACCAGTGTGCGTCTGGAGCTTGGGAACCAGTCTGTCGTCTCCGCTTTCCGCTTTCAGCTTTCCTGTCTCACTTCTCGGCGCCGAGGCCGAGGGCGTCTTCCATGTGATCAAGGCCCAATCGCTCGACCATCCGGCCGATTCGCTCCCGCGGCTTGGCATGCGTCCGGTAGTAGTCGAGAATCTTGTCGAGCAGCGCGAGCGCTTCTTCGGTATCGATCCGCTGGGCGAGAATGTCGCCCAGCCGGGGATTGGTTCCTCCATTGCCGCCGACGTACACCCGCCAGCCCTTGGGCGTGCCGACCAGGCCGATGTCCTTGAAGCTCGTTTCACCGCACTGGTTCGGGCAGCCGCTGACGCCGATCTTCATCTTGCCCGGCAACTCCAAGCCATGGTACCTCTCATCGAGGACATGGCCGACGCCGAGGCTGTCGGCCTGGCCTCGCTTGCAGTAGGTTGTGCCGGGGCAGGCCTTGATGCTCCGCACGCAGATGCCCACAACACTGCCGGGCTTGATCCCCAGCTCGTCCCAGATCGCGTCGATGTCCTCCTCGCGGATGCCAAGCATGGCGATCCGGGCGGCGCTGGTGATCTTGAGGACCGGAACGCGATATTTCTCGGCCACGTCGGCGATCTTGCGGAGAATTTCGGGCGTCACCAGGCCACAGGGAAGATGCGGGGCGATGCCGTACGTCTCGCGATCCCGCTGCAATACGGCGCCTTTTTCTCCGTCGTTGAGCATGGCGGTCTCCAAGGGGGGTAAACGGCCGTCACGTGAAAGTGGAAAGTGGAAAGTGGAAAGCGGAAAGCGGAGCTCTTGCTCTTCGTGTCATCATACCGGCTGGCGGCCGAAGGAGAAAGAACCCGGCAAGGCTGGCTGACCGGGGAGGTGAGGCGGTAGAATGAGGGCCCGCCGTTGAAATCAGGCAAACTTGTAGGTTGGACGGGGTGGGAGCGAGGAGGGACCATGCAGTTTCGCAAACTCGGCAAGACAGGCAAGGACATCTCGGCCCTCGGGTTCGGCGCGATGCGTCTGCCAACGAGGGGAAAGGAGACCGACGTCGATGAGTCTGCCGCGATCGAGGTCATTCGCCATGCGATCGATCGGGGCGTGAACTACATCGACACGGCCTATCCATACCACGGCGGCAACGGCGAGGGGGTGGTGGGCAAAGCCCTTGAGGATGGTTACCGAGAGAAGGTCTACATCGCCACGAAGTCGCCGATCTGGCAAGTGGAGAAACATGACGACTTCAGCCGCATCTTCGACCAGCAGTGCGCCCGACTGAATGTGGATTACATCGACTTCTACCTCGTGCATTGCGTGCAGGCGCCGTTCTGGCCGAAAATGCAGGAGTTGCGGGTGTTCGAGTGGGCGGAGCGGGCGCAAGCCGATGGGCGGTTCGGCGAGTTCGGATTCTCGTTCCACGACAGTTTTGAATTCTTCAAGGAGGTTGTGGACGCCTACGACTGGAGGTTCTGCCAAATCCAGTACAACTTCGTCAATGAGGACGTCCAGGCCGGCACCAAGGGGCTGAAGTATGCGGCGGAGAAGGGCCTTGGCGTGATCGTCATGGAACCGCTCTTCGGCGGCACGTTGGCCAATCCGCCGGACCCGGTGCGGGAAATCTGGCAGGCCGCCGGCCGTAAGCCGGCCGATGTGGCCCTGCGATGGCTCTGGGACAAGCCCGAGGTTTCGCTCGTCCTCAGCGGGATGAACCGCATCGAACAGGTCGACGAGAACGTCGAGACCGCAGGCCGCGCCGGCGTCGGGCAGTTCAGCGACGAAGAGCGGCAGCTCGTCAGCCGGGTGCAGGAGAAGTACAAGGAGCTATCGCCCATCCCGTGCACGAAATGCGGCTATTGCCTGCCCTGCCCGCACGGTGTGAACATCCCGCTGAACATCGAGCTTTACAGCAGCGCGACGTTGTTCAAGGGCAATCCTTCGACGCTCTGCCGGAACCTGTACCTCGGCCTGCCGGCGAACGAGCAGGCCAAGGCGTGCCAGGCCTGCGGGACGTGCGAGGAGCGCTGCCCGCAGGGCATCGAAATCGGCAAGCTGATGGCCGAAGTGGCCGAGACGTTTCGCTGACCGCCGGATGTTTTCTGCGGACAAGGACACGGGCGCCAAGTTCGTGCAAGTCTCGACGACAAGCCGAAAGGCCCTGTTCAGGGCGGAGGCCGCAAGAGATTACTCCCGCACCCGATCGACGAGACGTTGTACGCCGGCCGTAATGCGGTCTTCCACGTCGCCGGCCCAACGCATCGCCGGCAGGCCGTACTCGCCCAGGTAGCCGCCCTCGTAACCGCCTTCGTCCCAGACTCGCCGTGACGGGATGTAAGCGGTCAGGTCATGGCTGAAACCGTTTGTCCAGGTCGTGCGGCCGAAGAGTTCCGCGAACTTCAGCGAATAGTCGACGACCGGCTCGCCGCCAATGCTGATCCACAGTTGGTCGGCGCCAAGCTGCCAGACCTGAACCGCGTACGGGTAGCTGGAGGGAAACGTCTCTCCCGCATCCAGCCGCTCGAGCATGCGCTGGGCCCAGCGTTGATAGTGCGGCCCGATGTTGGAGGAAGCGCGGAGAAGCTCGGCGGTGATCGTTTTCTCGAAGGGCAATGTGACCAGATCGAAGGCCGTCTTCAAGCGCGGCGCGACCGGCCGCATCGGTTGAGCGAGGGCCCGCTCCACGGCCGCAGCCAGCGTGAGGCCGTTTTTCCGAGTCAGTTCGACGGTCCGCCGGGGCATGGCCCCCTGGTCGCCTCCGCAAGCCTGGTAAAACATCGCCTGCAAATCCGGGTGTTTTTCTTCCAGGGCCAACTGCGCGAAACCGGCGTAGTCGCCCGACCACTCGTACAGCGCGAGCATCGAGGTGTGGCAGGCGTAACCGAACACAACCGCCCGCAGTCGGCCGTCCGATCCGCGCACGGCCAACAGCGGGACGCGATGGTCCACGGGGCCCTTGAGCGGTTCGCCGCCGGCGAGCAGCTTGTCGATCTGACTCTCGTCGTTGTTCCGCCGGTTGACGGCGAAATCGGCCGTCCCTTCGGTGGCCCAGATCGTCGCATCGCTCATGTTGCCCAGCGCGCTGGCGATCTTCTCGACGATGGCTTTCTCCAGGGCCAAGGTGTACTGCGCCACGCGGTCCCGCGCCGCGTCGTCCCACGCGTAGTAGTCCTGCAAGCACTCGCGCAGTGCCGGCCCGCTGTGCGTGTGCGAGTAGGTGAACTTGATCTGCGAACGGTCCAGTCCGCACCGCGTTTTCAGCTCTTTGCAAACACTCTCGTAGGTTGCTTTCGAGATGCCACACAAGTCGCTGGTGATCACCACGCCGCGGTGGCCATCGGCCGACTCAAGGGCGAGAATCTTGACCCACAGGTCGTGGAGTTGGCCTTCGGCGGGGCGGTCTCGGGAGGCAAAGCCGGCCATCCACAACGGTTCTTGCGGCGTGATCTTCAGGCGCGCCGCGCCCGCCTTCCACGCCGGTTGCGCGGCGGGCAGCAACCCGCTCAGTACGGGTCCCCAAACCAGTGCCGCCCCGATCCAAAATCGCCAATGCATGAGCGTCCTCCTTCACCCGCGGCCCGGTGCGCAAGGCACGGTGGACACGGAAATTCGAAGCGCAGAATCTCTTTCGCCCCAACCCTCGAATCACCTCCGGCCGAATTGACCGCCGGCCGCCGCCGGTTGACGGCAGGTCGCACCTCAACACAGAATAGCCCTGTTTCCAGTGGAAGCCAAGGATCCTGTCGCCTCGTAACCTGAAGGAGCGTCCGATGAGCCTGCGGTTTGTGTTGCTGCTGAACCTTAGCGTCCTGGCATGTCATGCCGTGGCCACGGAGCCGACGTGGCTGGAAATCGGCGGCGTTGTGTACGGCGCAAGGCCTGACGAGCGCGGGCCGATCGGCGGCGGCGAGGGTTACATCCAGATCGTCACCGGCGGCGATCACGTGGTCAAGGACCTCGACTCTCTGCTCAAGGCCCTTTCCGAGGCGGCCAAGGGGCAGGTAGTGTTCATTCCCGGCGACGTGGAGATCGATCTGACCGCCCGGATTTACATCGAGAAGCTTGTGCTGGAGGTGCCGGAGGGCGTCACGCTGGCTGGTGACCGGGGTCATCAGGGTTCACAAGGGGCGCTGCTTGCGAGCGATGCCCTCCAGACACCGCTGGTGATCCGCGCCCGGGGGCCGCAAGTGCGGATCACGGGCCTGCGCATCCGGGGCCCGAACCCCAAGCGGTACCTGGACCATCACCGGCGGGCATTCGGGCCCGGCGGCGAGGGCAGCAGCTACTACTACAAGTTTCCGACGCAGGTCGGGATTTCGACCGACCATGATAATTTGGAGGTGGACAACTGCGAGATTTCCGGTTTCGGCCACGCGGGCGTCTTGCTGAACAAAGGCACGGGGCATCGCATCCACCACAATTTCATTCACCACTGCCAGTACAACGGGCTCGGCTACGGCGTGGCGCACGATGTCGCGTCGTCGTTGATCGAAAGCAACTTGTTCGACTGGAATCGCCATTCCCTGGCCGGGACCGGCCGGCCGGGCTGCGGCTACGTGGCGCGGCACAACGTGGAGCTCGGCGTGTCGCTGAGCCACTGCTTCGACATGCACAGCGGGCGCGATCGCCGAGACGGCACCGAAATTGCGGGCACCTCGCTGGAAATCTACAACAACACGTTCTGCGCCCCGCAGACGCCCGTGGCCATCCGCGGCGTGCCGGAGCAGAAGTGTGAAGTGCATCACAACTGGTTTCCAAAGCACGCGGATGCGGAGCGCGCCGTCCGCGCCGCGGCGCGGACGAGCGTGTTTGACAACGCCTACGGGCCGGAGCCCAAAGTGGCCCAGTGAGCAACCGCGCCGGGTTGATCAGCGATGCCACGGCGGCGCCAACAGGCCGACGGCCTCCTCGAACGTCGCCTTGCGGCGAAAATCGGCTGGGTCGTATGCAGGAACCGCCGGATCCGGCTTGACCCACTGGGGATGCTGGCGGCCGAAATAGCTGCCGTAGAACTGGTAGTTCGTATCGACCCAGCGGCTTAAGACCATGACTTCCATTTCCGTGAGCATCTTGGAGTGATCGTCCTTGGCGTTCTTCGGATGCGCGGAATTGGTCAACATGTCGATCATCGTGCTTGTGGGGCATCCCAGCCGCCGGGGCGGCAAGTACGCGCCGTTGTAGTTGCCCTGATCGCCCTCGAGAAACGAGATGAACTCGGCGATGATCGGCCCGGCCAATTCCTTCTTGGCCAACTCTTCGTACGAGGTGCTGTAGAACAAGGTGACCTCGCCGGTCAGTCTCAGCCCGGCTGCCGGTTCCTCGGCGCCGTGGCACTTGGTGCACTTGGCATCGAAGATCGGCTGGATGTCGGCGGGGTAGTGAATGACCTGGCCGGGGCGGCCGTCGCCGCCGTTCTCGACAAGGTCGCAGGGCTGCGGCTGGGGCGTGCTCGGCGGGCGGGTCAACGCGAGCGGCGTGGGGGAACCGCCTGGCGTCACCGCGCGGTTGGCCTGCCCGTGGCAACCCCCGCAAGAGCGGACCTCGCCGGGTGAATAATTCACATAGGTCCGCTCGCGCTGAATCTCCCTGAAATTCCCGTCGAGGGCTTGAAAAAAGATGCTGCGATTGGCCGGGACGACGAACTGCGCGGAGCCGTCCTTCTCCACGGGCACGACTCCCCACTGCACCCGCGGCCACAGAGCCGCATTCCAGCTTGAACTGCTCAGCGAGGGGTTCCACCGCCTGCCGGTGGACCAGTACCGCGGCAGGGCCTCGTTGATTCGCAGCCATTTCACCTCTCCCGGCTCGATCCCTTCCATTCCCTGGTAGACATTGGCCACCAGGCAGAGAGCCTGGTTGGCGGCGGCAAGTTCCCGATTGAGGGCGAGTTGCAGCCGCGGCGGGACCCGCCGCGCGACCAGCGGCAGGGGATGCCAGCAGGAGAGTTCGGCATCGGCGTGAACAAGGCGCCGCTGGCCTTCGGTATCGATCAGGCAGAGGGCATAGGCGTTGGCGACCTCCTTGTAATGCGCGGCGGGATCGACCTTGCAGGAGACGAGGAACTGCCGTTCGCCGACCGGATAGGGATGGGTGTAAAGATGCCCCCGCACGCCTTCCTTGTCATGGACATAGCCGCCCTGCTCCGTTTGGAAGTGCCACCCCGCCTCCGTCCGCCGCTCGATGAACACTTCCGGTGTGATATTGGCGACCGGATAGCGCGGGTCGCCTTGAACGTAGTCCGGCTCGTCCGGGTCCGGCCCGCGAACCCGCACCCCTTTCCCGTAGTCGACCAGCAGGATCGGCCCCAGGCAGCCTCCTTGCGGATAGTGGCACGTCCCCACGCAGACAAAGCGGTGCCTGGCGCCGGGAATGGGTTGGGGGTACATGTAAATGGTCGTCGTGTCCTCGGCCACGCCAAACAGTTCCTGGGGGCGCGTTCCGTCGGGATTCATCGTCCAAACGGTCTTGGCAACACGCGCGCCCTTGTCGATGTATTCCCAGCGGTGGTACATCACGCGGCCGTCGTCGAGGATCACCGGGCAGAATTCACTGACCGGGCTTCGCGTGAGCTGCACCAGGCCGGCGCCGTCGGGACGCATACGATGCAGTCCCGGCGCCACCAGGTGGCTGGAACCGCCGCAGAGGACCGTGTGCTCGGATCGGGTGGAGGAGAAGATGATGTCGCCATCCGGCAGATAGCAGGGGTGAATGTCGTCGGTGTGCCAGGAGGGGTTCCAACGCGCCACCTTTTCCATCTCGTCGGGCGGCGGGAACGATACTTGGCGCAGGCCCGTGCCGTCGGTGTTGACTTCCCAGATGCGGAAACCTGCGCCCGGATCCTGGCGAAAATCGAAAACGACCTTCTTGGCGTCGAAGGAGAGGCTGATCTTGCCAATCAGCCCGCTGCCGCCGGGCAGGTCGGCGGCCGTGACGACCGCTCGCTCCGCTTGGCTGCGGAGGTTAAGAATGTAGATGCCGTTTTTGGGGTGGAAACGGTCGGGGCTGGTGCCATTGTTGATGTCCGTGTAGTAGTGGTCCGAGGAATAGGGCTTGCGCTTGACGAAGATGATTTCGTCGAAGCCCAACTCGCCCGGCGTGACACGCTCCGGCGCGGCAGCGGCGTCTGCCGCCGCGCCTGTCTTGTCGTTTGCCGCGCCGATCGCGCCCACGGAATCGCAGGCGACTGCAATCGCCAGCAGACCCTCGAGCGCAAACATCCACAACCGGTTCTTCGCCGCATTGCGCATGGGAGCATCCATCCTTTCGAGGGTGTTTAGTTTTCGCTGAGCATGGCCACGGTTTTCGCCGCCACCTTCGCCTTCACCCACGCCAGATCGAGCGCCACCTCGCTATCGCCCGGGTTGAAGGCGACGGCGAACCGCTTGCCGCTCAATCTCACCTGAAACCCCCAGAGGTCCGGCGACTCGATGCGGCGGAACTCCTCCGGCGATGGTGCGCCGTCGGGCGCGATGACGGCCGCGTAACGCAGGGGCGCGCCGGGGCTCGCGTCAAAGCTCTTGCCCGCGGTCCAGAGGTTGACCGCCGAGTGCGCGGTGGATTTCTGGGCATAACCCGGCCGCGCCGGACCGGCCTCCACGGTGGCGAAGTTCGATTCCAGGAGCCGCATCGTGACCGCGCCGCAGTGGTACGCCCCGGTCTCGTCCTTCGTGAGCGGCAGGTCGGGACCGAATCGCAGTTCGCCTCCGACATAGCCTGCGGTTTTCGGCTCGGCGGCCTCGAGTTCCACCAGTCCCACCAGGCCGCTTTTCGTCAACAGCCAGACCTGCGTCGCCTGCCAGGGGGT
>JAMOAF010000115.1 GCA_023621895.1 Planctomycetota bacterium | reverse complement strand
CAAAATTCAAATCCAACGCAAGGTCCGGTTTATTATCCTGCGCCTGTTTCTCCGGGCTGGCCTCTTCGTCCATGTTCATGCTCATTTCATTGCGGGCCCGCTTGCGCGCCGCGGGCCTCTCTGAAGCCCCCTCGCGGGAACTTCGCTCGTTCCTTTCCCGGCCGCCAACACCACGGCCATCAGCGGACTTTTCTAGCATAGGGCGGACACACTGGCAACGAGCAACTGGCGGATACGAAAAAAGCGGGGCGCGTTCAGCACGCGCCCCGCGGAGGGAAACCGGGTCGGTTTAGTACATGTCGCCCATGCCGCCCATGCCGCCGCCGGGCATCGGCGGGGTGGCTTCCTTCTTCTGCGGGATCTCGGCCACCATGGCCTCGGTCACCAGCAGCAGGCCCGCGATGCTGGCCGCGTTCTGCAGCGCGCTGCGCGTGACCTTGGTCGGATCAATGATGCCAGCCTTGATCATGTCCACGTACTGGCCGGTCGCCACGTCGTAGCCGTAGGCGCCCTTGCCGTTGCGCACATCCTGCACCACGATGGAGGCATCCAGGCCCGCGTTCTCGACCAACTGCCGCAGCGGGGTCTCGCACGCCCGGCGCACGATATCCACGCCGATCTTGGCATCGCCGGACACCTTCAGGTCGTCCAGCGCGGCCTGCGCGCGGATCAACGCCACGCCGCCGCCCGGCACAATGCCTTCTTCGACGGCCGCGCGGGTCGCGTGCAACGCGTCTTCCACGCGCGCCTTCTTTTCCTTCATCTCGGTCTCGGTCGCCGCGCCGACATTGATGACGGCCACGCCGCCGGCCAACTTGGCGAGCCGCTCCTGGAGCTTCTCGCGGTCGTAGTCGGAGGTGGTTTCCTCGATCTGGCGGCGGATCTGCGCGATCCGGCCCTGGATGTCGCTGGTCTTGCCGGCGCCTTCCACGATCGTGGTGTTATCCTTGTCAATGCTGATCCGCTTGGCGCGGCCCATGTCCGCCAGCGAGAGGCTCTCGAGCTTGATGCCGAGGTCTTCGCTGATGAACTTGCCGCCGGTGAGGACGGCGATGTCTTCCATCATGGCTTTACGGCGGTCGCCGAAGCCGGGGCTCTTCACCGCGCACACTTGCAGCGTGCCGCGCAGCTTGTTCACCACCAGCGTCGCCAGCGCTTCGCCTTCGATATCCTCGGCAATGATCAACAACGGCTTGCCGCTCTTGGCCACGTTTTGCAGCACCGGCAGCAGCTCCTGCAGGTTCGAGATTTTCTTCTCGAACAACAGGATGTAGGCATCTTCCAGCATGACTTCCATCGTGTCCGCCTTGGTCACGAAGTACGGGCTCAGATAGCCCTTGTCGAACTGCATGCCTTCCACCACGTCCAGCGTGGTTTCGATGCCCTTGGCTTCTTCCACGGTAATCGTGCCGTCCTTGCCGACCTTCTCCATCGCCTGGGCGATGATCTTGCCGATGGCCATTTCGCCGTTGGCAGAAATGGTGCCGACCTGCGCGATTTCCTCGTTATCCTTGACCTTCTTGCTTTGCTTCTGCAGCGCGGCCACGACGGCGTCCGTCGCGCGGTCAATGCCCTGGCGGATGCCCATTGGGCTGGCGCCGGCGGTCACGTTCTTGAGGCCTTCGCGATAGATGGCTTCCACCAGCGCGGTCGCGGTCGTGGTGCCGTCGCCGGCCACGTCGCTCGTCTTGCTGGCGACTTCGCGCACCATCTGCGCACCCATGTTTTCAAACGGGTTCTCCAGCTCGATTTCCTTGGCGACGCTGACGCCGTCCTTGGTAATCGTCGGGCTGCCGAACTTCTTTTCAAGCACCACGGTGCGGCCGCGCGGCCCCAGCGTGCTCTTGACGGCCTTGCTCAACTTCTCGATGCCCTTGAGCACCAATTGCCGGGCCTCGGCATCATAAACAATCTGCTTTGCTGACATGTTCGTTTACTCCTTGCGTAACTTGTTTATTCCAGGATGCCGAGGATGTCTTCCTCGCGCATGATCTGGTATTCCTTGCCGTTCAGCTTCAGCTCCGTGCCGCCATACTTCGGCATCAGAACCTTGTCGCCCTTCTTGACGTTGAACGGAATCTTCTTGCCGTTGTCGTCCACCTTGCCGGTGCCGACGGCAATCACGATGCCCTGCTGGGGCTTTTCCTTGGCGGTGTCGGGAATAATGATCCCGCCCTTCTTCACTTCCTCTTCCTTCACGGGCTCAACGAGCACGCGATCACCCAATGGTTGGATCTTCATGGTCTAGGTTTCTCCTGTTTGGTTGAACATGGCCGGCCCGCCGCGGACTCCCGCAGCCGGCCGGGCCGTTTGTTTTTTTATTTTGAATTCTTCTTCT
>JAMOAF010000905.1 GCA_023621895.1 Planctomycetota bacterium | reverse complement strand
CGAGAACCTGGGGGCAGACGATCTCACCGCCCTGTCGGTCATCGAACAGCTTCCGGAGGAGTGGATATTCGATTCGCTGGTCAGCTTCGACCCGCCGGGATGCGGTCCCGCGACGGTCCCGAGTTCCGGTGCGACCGGCACGCTCGAGTTTGTCTGGACCTGCATCCCCGAGTTCCCGTACACATTCACCTATCGCGTGAACGTGCCCTCGGGTCAGACGGGCGACATGTCGTTCTCGGGCGAGGTGCTCTACAGACGGGGCGGCACTGAGCAGACGGCCGCGATTGGGTGTCTGGGTTCGGTGGCGGAACGTATCCATCATTCGCTGGACTACAATCCCGCGAATTACCTGATCAGTGTGTCGGAGATCCTGCGGGTGATCCAGTTCTATAACCTTGGCGGGTATCACTGCGCCGTTGGGACCGAGGACGGGTACGAACCTGGCCTTTCGGGAGCGCCCGATCCCTGCTGTGTGCCGCACGATAGCGACTACAACCCGCAGGACTGGAGAATCAGCGTGTCGGAAATTCTGCGGGTCATCCAGTTCTACAACCTTGGCGGCTACCACGTCGCGGAAGGCACGGAAGACGGTTATACTCCGGGTCTTGCCACCAAAGCAGCGGCCAAGAGCATCGAGACGGATGATGCGAAGCTCCTGACTCCGGATGCGGCACTCCCCGCGTTGTACGCCGTGCGCGATATCGCCGCCAACGGAGACGCCTCCGAAGTGACAGTGACGTTCACCGGCGTCGGCGGCGAACCCATCTCCGCCCTCGGCCTCGTGGAAACGCTCCCAGAAGGCTGGATCTTCGAGGGAATCGTTGATGCCTCGGAACCGCCAGCCATCGCGCCTGTCGAAGGCGAATCGGGCGACCTGGGTTTCGCATGGTTGTGGCCACCCGCATTGCCGGCCCACGTGACCTACCGCATACGCTCGAACATCGGCAAGACCGCCGCGGCAGACCTCGTTGGAAAGGCCCTGTACCGCACCTCCGGCGTGGAACAGCAAGCGCTGGTCGCATATGGACCGCCACAGACGCTGTATGCCGATGCAAATGCGGTTGAGCAAGGTGATGGGACGGGGGAGAGACCGTTTGCGACCATTGCGGAAGCCGTAGCAGCCTCCGCAGGCGGCCGCGGCGACACGATCGTGCTACGCCCCGGCGCATACTGCGAATCGCCGCTGGTGCTCCTGCCTCACACGACCTTGATGAGCGAGGCCGGGCCGTACAGCACGCAACTTGCCGGGGACGCCAGCGAGTCCGCTCTCATTGTAGCCACTGAAGGCTGTGTGGTGCGCGGTCTGGCCGCCCATTCCGCCGAAGTGGCTCTGCGCGTCGGCGCGGGGATGCATGCGGAGGTCACGAACTGCGTCCTGCACACCAACGGCGTAGGCTTGCTGGCCGACAAAGAGGCTTCCGTGGTGCTCGCCAACAACACCGTTTACGGGAACGCCCCGTACGGCGCGTGGGGCGGTCCGGCAGCGACGTTCGTGCTGCTGGCCAACAACGTGTTTGCAGGCAATGCCACGGCACTGTTTGCGCCCCCAGGGGCGTTGCTTGGCAGCGGATACAACGACTGGTTTGGCAACGCCGTCGATCTCGACGGCCCCGCGGGGAACCCAACCGACCGCTCCGCGGACCCGCTGTTCGTTGACGCATCCATGCTGGACCTGCGGCTCGCAGACGGCTCGCCCTGCCGCGACGCAGGAGACCCGGCGGTCGAGTTTCAGGACGCAGACGGCACGCGCAACGACATCGGCGCCGAAGGCGGACCATTCGGACTTTCGGGTGCGGCGACAGCGCCGCCGCCCGGGCTCCCAGTGGGGGCCGGCGCTGTCCCCGGCATAAAGGGCGACGTGAACAATGACGGCAAGGTCGATGCGGTCGACCTGCAACTCGTCATCAACGCCGCGCTCGGGGCTGATCCGACGCTGACCGGCGGCGCCGGCGCTCCTAATTGCGACGCGGACCGCTCAGGCTCAGTAAATGCCGTGGATGTGCAAATCGTTATTGGGGCAGCATTCGGATGAACGTGGTCTAGCTGAAGTTCCTCTGGAAACAACTTGTCTTCCTCGCCCATCCTGGCTTCAGGCAGCGGCTCGCCTCGGCGAGTCAGAACGAGCAGGTGATTCGAGTCTGGGAGGTTGCCTCAGCCGGGAGTTTGAGTCTCGCGATGGCGCAACAGGACAAGATGTTCAGTCGATTCATGCGGGGGCCGACGATGCAAGTTTCGGCGAGCTGGTGTTGCGGTTTCAATGATTGACTGTGCTCGCCCAGGCGGGCACAATACGGCTCTGTCTTGCAAGGGACCGCCGGTTCTCACGATGGACCCGATGCT
>JAMOAF010000627.1 GCA_023621895.1 Planctomycetota bacterium | reverse complement strand
GGCAAGCCCGCGCGGCGCTTGCAGCGGCTGTCGCGTCTCTCTATGCTGGCGGAGGCAGGAACAGCCTTGCACGGCCGATTTGGTCAGAAGAGCAGACATGATCGCCATCAAGCCGCATCACTTTGTCGACATCGTGACGGCGCTCGGCAGCGGATGCACCGAGTTTCAGCCGCATCCTTACGGGCACGCGGTGCACCGGGTGGCGAGGGAAATCCTGGAAAACCGCGACATCGAGCTCCGCATCGAGCTCGGCGCCGACGACATCTGCGCGCCTTGCCGCCAGAATGCCGGCGGACTCTGCCAGGACACGATCGACACCTCGTTCCGGCCGCAAGCTCCCCGGTCCAAACGAGACTATAATCTCCTCATCGATCAACGTTGGTGCGCAAGGCTTGGGCTGCAACAAGACGACCGGTTGACCGCCCGGCAGCTCTGCCTGCGGATTCGCGATTCCTCCCACGATATCACGGATATCTACCGGGAGACCCCTTCCGAGAGGACCGCAACCCGGCAGGCGAAGCTGCAACGTGGAATTACCCGATTTCTGGAAGAGTCAGGAGACCCGCAATGACGATCTTGCTCGCTACGCTGCTATTGACTGCGGCGGCCGCGGCCGATCCCCCGGCCCCCACTTCGCCAATTGCCATCGGCCAGCGCCGCGAATTGCTTGTCGACGAGTATCTCGTGGACAAGCTTTCCGGCGAGGCTCGGCTGCACCTGCATCAGCCCGAGCGGCGCGAGATCGTGCTGCGGACCGGCAAGGATTGGGAGGGGAACGCCTGCGGCTACCCGAGCGTATTTCAGGACGGCGAGCTGTACCGCATGTACTACCACGGCGGCCACTACCGGCACGGCGGCAAGCCGGCCGAGGCGATGGCCTCGCATCCGTGGTTCCTCTGCTATGCCGAAAGCAACGACGGGATCCACTGGCGTCGGCCGGAACTGGGCCTGTTCGAATTTGCCGGTTCCAAGAAGAACAACATCATCCTCACGCCCGAGAGCGTGGCCGCGATCAAGGGCGATCCGGCCCACACTTCCGTGTTCAAGGACGCCAACCCCGACTGCCCGGCCGACGCCCGCTACAAATGCGTGATCGTCGGCAAGCCCCACGGGCTGTACCTGCTCAAGTCGGCGGACGGGGTCCGCTTCAGCGTCGCAAGCGACAAGCCGGCGATCACGCAAGGGGCGTTCGACTCGGAAAACCTGGCGTTCTGGGATCCGGTCCGCAGCGAGTATCGCGCGTATTGGCGAATCTTCACCGAGGGCGTGGCCGACGGCACGGCGTGGAAGCCGGCCGGCGTCCGCGCGATCCGCACGGCCACCTCGAAGGATTTCCAGACGTTCGAGGGTCAGGCCGACCTCGAGTACGTCGATTCACCCGCCGAACACCTCTACACCAACCAGATTCTGCCTTACTACCGGGCCCCGCATATTTTCATCGGCTTTCCGATGCGCTACACCGATCGCGGCTGGTCGGAAGCGATGATGGCGCTGCCGGGCCTGGAAGAGCGCTTGGCCCGGGCCAAGGCGAGCCCGCGTTACGGCACCGCAATCACCGACGGCCTGCTGATGACCAGCCGCGACGGCGTGCTGTTCCACCGCTGGAACGAGGCCTTCCTGCGCCCGGGGCCTCGGCGGCAGGGCTCCTGGGTCTATGGCGACAACCTCATCTTCTGGGGCATGGCCGAGACAGCCTCGGCGCTCGGCGATGCGCCCAACGAGCTGTCGCTCTATGCCTCGGAAGATTACTGGCAGGGCGCCGGCGTCAGCTTCCGGCGGCTGGCGCTGCGGATCGACGGCTTCGTTTCGCTCCGCGCCTCGGCCCGGGGCGGCGAGCTTTTGACCAGGCCGCTCGTCTTCGACGGCGGCAACCTGGCAATCAACGCATCGACGTCCGGAGCCGGAAGCATCCAGGTGGAGGTCCAGGACGCGGCGGGCCAACCCGTCCCCGGCTACGCGTTGGCCGACTGCCCGCGGATATTCGGCGACGACCTGGAACTCGTTGTGCGTTGGAAGCAAGGGGGCGACGTTCGGCCGTTGTCCGGCAAGACGGTCCGGCTGCGGTTCGTGCTCAGCGACGCCGACCTCTACGCGTTCCAGTTCGTGCCTTACCAGCCGGATCCGGTCCGGCCGAAACCGTAGATGTCCGCACCGGCTAGGGCGGCAGCGCCAGCGAAACAGCAAAAGACCCCGCAAAGCCGATGTTGTCCGCCGCGCACCGGTTCCACGACACTGTTCAGAATTTCGCAGGGAGAATTCGCCATGATCGCCTCGAGTCCTTGTTCGACCGGCCGTGTTTCACGATCCCGAATTCCGTGGAATGGGGCGATCGTCGGGGTTCCGCT
>JAMOAF010000703.1 GCA_023621895.1 Planctomycetota bacterium | reverse complement strand
AGGAAAGCCAGGAGAATCTGCACGACCGCGTCAGCCGCGCCTACGGCATCCTGCGAAACGCGCAGACGATCAGCTCGGAAGAGACGATGCACCTGCTCTCGAGCGTGCGGATGGGCGTCAATCTCGGCTTGATCGACGACCTCAAGATACCGATCGTCAACGAGCTTTTCATTCAGACCCAACCGGCGCACCTGCAAAAGCTCAGCGGGACGGAACTGGACACCACGGACCGCAATATCGAGCGGGCGCGGTATCTCCGCCGGCACCTCTCCCAGGCCAACCGGCCGGACTCCGAAAACAACTGACAAGGGGTTCGCCCTACTCCACGTCGCTCCCCTCGCGAATCTTCCCTCGAACCGCCGCAACCACCGCCGGGGGCAGGAACCGGGCGAGTTCGGCATCGCCGGCCAGCGGCGCGATCTGCTTGATCAACGAGCTCGAAACGTGGGCCAGCTCGCCATCGGCCAACATGAAAAGCGTCTCAACCTCCGGCGCCAGGCGCCGATTGGCCATCATCATCGTCAACTCGGCCGGAATGTCGGTGATCGGCCGCACCCCGCGGATCATCACGCGCGCCCCGCAGCGCTTGACGAATTCGACCGCCAGGCCGCGAAACTGGCGAATCTCGATGTTCTTCAAGTGCGATGTCGTCTCGCGAATCAACGCCATGCGTTCGTTGGCGTCGAACAGCGGGTGCTTCTCGATGTTGATTCCCACCCCGATGATGAAGCGGTCGAACAGCTTGCTGCTTCGCTCGATCACGTCGAGGTGCCCGAGCGTGATCGGGTCGAACGAACCGGGATACACCGCCAGGCGCGGGCTCAAGTCGGACATGGGTATTTTCCGGAGTCTCTCAAATCCTGTTGACCGCGGGCGATCCCACCCGCGGGCGTCTCCCCCCGAGAATGCATCTTGGCATGTTATAGCACGCCCGGCCGCCCGGCAGAAGGCGGCGCGGGCGCCAGCACGCCCAAAACGGCGGCAAGAGCGCCGAGCCGCGGCGTTTATGCCCCGCTGAGCGCGGCCACGAGCCGGTCGATGTCGTCGGCATTGTTGTAAGCGTGGACGCTGATCCGCAGGCGGCCGCCGCGGCAACTCAGAACGACGTTCTGCCGCAGGCACTCTTGGCGAATCGCCGCCGGATCACCCCCCGGCATCTCGAACATTACGATTCCGCTCTTGTTCTCCGGGCGTCGATCGCTGACGATCCTCGCACCGATCGACGCGAGCCGCTCGCAGGCCAAATCGGTCATGGCAAAAATCCGCTCGGCGATGGCCGCAACGCCGAAACGGAGCAACAGTTCGACGCTCTCGCCCAGGGCGATCATCCCCGCCATGTTTTGCGAACCGCCCTCGTACCGCTCGGCCGAGTCTTTCAGTTTCAGCTCGATGCGGGAGAAATCGCGCGAGTGAACCACGCTGTTCCACCCCACTCCAACGGGCCGCAACCGGGCAAGGTGTTCGCGCCGGATGTAGAAGAGCCCGGCGCCTTCCGGCCCGAGCAGCCACTTATGCCCATCGGCCGCGAGGAAGTCGATGGGCGTCGAACGAACGTTCAACGGCAGAACCCCGAGACCCTGAATCGCGTCGACGAACAGCATCGCGCCGCGCTGGTGAGCCATTTCCGCCAATCGCGCCAGGTCCAGCCGCCGCCCCGTGCAGTAACTCACCCAGCTTATCGCGACGATGCGAGTCCGCCGGTCGCAAGCGTCGGCTATTGCATCCAGGTCCACTCCCTCCGGTCCGACAGCGACGCGGCGGGTCTCCACCCCTCGGTCGGCCTGGTTCAGCCAGGGATATTGGTTGGTGGGGAATTCATCGGCCAGCGTCACCACATTGTCACCCGGCTCCCAGGAAACCCCCTCAGCGACCAGATTAACCCCCTCACTGGTACTACGCAGCAGGGCAATCTCTTCTGTCGTGGCCCCCAGTAAGGTGGCAGCCTTCGTGCGCAGGCCCTCCACTTGCCGCTCCCATTGCGCCCAATTGACATCGCCATTGATTGAAGCCTCCTCTGCCCATTCCACGAGTGCTCGGCAGCTTGGGGCGGGCAATGGCGAGACTGCGGCATGATCCAGGTACGCCCAGCGCCGAGCGACGGGCATCAGGTGGCGAAACTCCGTCCAAAGCGCCTCATTTCCGGAAAAATCGTCCAATTCCACGCCTCCAAATGCTTTTTTCTCTGACAGAATCGGAATACTCACCAAGACCGGTAGATTCCTTGTCGTTGGTTCCCTGACCACTCAAAACAACGATTCGAACGACACTTTAGCGGTAGAGGTGGCGTCCCTGGCGGATTATATTACAATATGCTGGGTATTCTTGGGAGAATACGTGAATCCGAAAA
>JAMOAF010000855.1 GCA_023621895.1 Planctomycetota bacterium | reverse complement strand
ATCGCCCGGCGTACGCAGCGCTGGACGCAATGGTAAATGCCCACCCTCGACTGATCGATGATCAAACCGCGTGGAATCCTCGCCATCGGACGGCCCTCCCGTGGACAGGGTCGGTAAGAACCTTGGGTACGGTACGCATGTACATCAGTCTAGCCGAAGCGGCGCGGATGTCAAGCGGATTTGTGGGTGGCACCTTTGCGATTCCCGCCCAAAGATCTCCACGGCCTTCTCCGCCTTGGCTGGAGTCGAGTGTCTGGCGGCATATCCCAGCCAGCCCATGCGGTGCCCCAATCCCGGCGAGTATCCGTGCAGCCAGAGCGGCAGTTTCCGGTGTTGCAGCGACAAGGCTTGCGCCCGGTTGGTCAGTTCGCAGAGGCCCGCCGCGTTCACGTCCTTGAGATTCCCCCAGACCAGCAGCGATCCGCACCGGAAGCGGACGATCTTCTCCTTCAGGGTCGCTGGTTCCAGATATGCCATCAGCAACTGGCCCACTTTGTCCGCCGGCGTCATTCGCGACAGGATGGCTCGGAGGTCGGGGCGGCTGCGCGCGTCCTGCTGGCCGCGGACCGATCCCGGCAGCAAAGCCGCCGCCACCCCGCGCCGCCCGCCATCAGTGCTTCGCGGCGGGTGAGCGGTGGTCGTAACGGAGCGGACGGCTTCGGCAGGGCGGTGAAAGGTGTGAGGGTGGGTCGCATGAAGTACGCTCCTTACGTCCCTTGGCGTTTACTGAATTCGTTTCGTGCTCGTTGCAGACGTCACTGTCTGTCCCGGCGAAATCGCGGCCGACCAGACGACGTCGGGATAGCCCTTGGGCCAGTGCGCCGTCCGAGCCGATTGATCGGCGGCGTCGACGAACCACTCGATCGCACAGCCGTGCAGATCGGCTGCCGGAATCGCCGCCGAATAGGTGTGACGGAAGTTGGCCTTCATCGGCAACCGCTTCCAATCCGCATTACCCAGCGAGCGATAGTGCAACGTGCAGGAGGCGATGGGCTTGCCGCTCAACGCCACGACGTTGACCGGCAGATCTTGCGATTGCTCGATGGCCGTGCCGGGCATCTTGCCGACCAGCAACGGCGGGGCGTCGGCGGGCAGTGCCGGTCCGCCCGTGTCGTCGGGGACCGGTCCTAAGATCTTCTTCACTCGCTCCCATTGCGTCAGATACTGGCCGTAGGCCTTGATTTGGATCGACGCAAACACGCCGAAATCGCTCATCGAACTGATCTTCTTCGGATACGTCTGGACGGCCTCGCGCATTCCGCTTTGGAGCAGCATGTCACGCGCGGACTGGGCCTTTTTCTTCGCCGTGGCCAGGTCGCCCGCCTTCTGAGCCGCTTCGGCGTCGGCCAACAGCGTGCCGAACGCGCCGTCGAGCGCCAGTTTCACACAGGCGTCGTCATAGCGCATGAGCCAATCGATCGTGGTGGTCAGCCACTCGACTCGCTCGAGGCCTTCCCGCCGCTTCTGGGCGATCATCTGTTCGCGAATGGCGTTGAGCTGTGCGCGAATCTCCGCCAACCTCGTCCGGTATTCCGGCTTGATCGTGTGATCCTTGGCGGCCCACGTGACCGGGCGAATGTCGGAATCGGCGAAGGCTCCAGTCCAGCGGGGGCCCAGCGACTCCAGCGCGCGGTGGAGCTTGCTCATCTGCGCTGCCCAGGGTTTGCCGTAGCAACGCTCGGCGAAACCGTCATAGAAGTCTTGGTACGTCAGGTTCGGATCCCACGCGAAACGGGCCTGGTAGGCGGCGACTTCCTCGACCTCGCGGGTCAGCCAGTGAATGCCCAGCATTCCCTGGCACTTCTTGGCCAGCACGTCGCGACAAATCGGCGCGATATGTTGGGTCGTGCATTGCGGGTCCCAGAGGCTGTTCCAGTCGTTGTTCCACCACGGAATCGGCCAGCGCTGTCGCTCGACGGGCATTTGTCCGTACGCTTTGGCGACCGTCGGCGCGGAGCTGATGTTCAAGTTGTCTTGCGCCCCGAAAATCACGTCCTTTGGCAGCGTCTTGTCGAGCCCGATGTAGTAGTCGGAGCAGTGCATCCAATGATCGCCGCCCCAGCCGCTGATGATCACCGGCAACTCGGGGCGATATTTCTTCACCAGCCGATACGCCATGTGGCTGGCGTAGCTCAACCGCACGCCTTCGGCGACCTTTTCCGGCGCGCCGAGGTACTCAAACGGCTCGCTATTGGCCGTCACGAGCTTTCCTTGCGGCGTGTTTTTCTCGACCTTCCAGCCGGCCTGGCCCTGGTTTTCTTCTTGGAAGAACCAGACGTAGTCGAGCATGGGGAAGTTCTTCAACATCGCGGCGATCATCGCTTCCAGGCGCCGTTCATACTCGGGC
>JAMOAF010000300.1 GCA_023621895.1 Planctomycetota bacterium | reverse complement strand
GCCACCACCCACCCGGTTTCAGCCCCTCGGCCGTGGCGATTCCCGCTGGTGGTAGAAGAACGATCCTTTCCATCGCGTTTCACCTTTGCACAAGTAAAACCGCGGGGCTGGGCAAGACGCTCGCCTTGGCCAACGAGGGACGTCTCTCCGCGCGGGGCCGGCTCTCCTTAAAGCATACCAGTTTCCACTCCCGCGGCTATCATGCCAACGGGTTGGAGACGGTCAGCAGATCGGGCCGTCGCAGTCGCTCGCGGAAATTGGTCCCACCACGCCCCGCCGACGAGCCTGAACGGCTATGGCCAGACTGTGATCGAGGGCAGCAGCAGGATCAGCAGCAGTCCGCCGAGGATCGGGACTGAGAAGAAGGCCGCGACTTCGAGAAACAGCCGGCGCCCGCCGAGAATTCCCACCAAGGCTGCCTTGAACACCAGGCTTGCCAGTGCCGCCGACAGAATCAGCCTCCAGCCATGTTCCAGGATCTCGGGGTCCCGATTGGCCAGCGCGGCGGTCGAGAGCGTGATCGCGTCCATGTCGGTCAAGCCGGAAAGCGCGGAAACAATGTACAGCGCCTCGTTGCCCGCATATTCCCTCGCCGCCGCCAGGGCGATCAAGACCACGGCATACACGCCGGCAAAAACCAGGGCCGATTTCATGTGCGTGGGATTGGTCTGTTCCGGCATCTGGCTGGGCTGTCTTCGGACGCGGTACCAGAGCAGCATCGCCGGGGCCACGGCCAGCAGCATCAACGCCGTGATCGGCACAACCGAGGTTGAGAGAAACCGCGGCGAAACGACGGCGATTTCGATCAGCACGCGCACGAAAACCACCGCCGAGGCGATCAAGATAACGATTGCCGACGCGTGGGTCGCCTCGGGATTGTCGCGGGCCTGGCGAGAGTAACTCACGGTCGTGGCGGTGCTCGATATGGCGCCGCCGAGCACCCCTCCCAGCAGAATCCCCGCGGTGCGGCCAAGAAACTTGTAGGCAATGTAGCCGCCGAGGCTCATGCCGACGATCAGGACGACCATCAGCCAGGTCTTCCAGGGATTGAATACCTCGAAGGGGCCATAGGCCTGGTTGGGCAAAATCGGCAAGATGATGCAGGTGATCAGCACAAACTGCATGATCGCCTTGAGGTCGTCGTTCCCGAGCGTCTGGGCGAACTGGTGCATCTCCGGTTTGAACTGGAGCAGGATCGCCACGCCGCCGCCGATGGCAATCGGCACCGCCAGCGGCGCCACCGTGGCCAGGGCGCCGACGCCGAACATCAAGAGCACGGCCACCTCGGTGGTAATACCCGGGTCCGGATTCTCTTGGCGTAACTGGATGAGCCTGGGGAAGGTCAGCACCGCGACGACCCCTAGCATGCCCCCGACGAGGACCCAGCCGCCGAACTGGCCGGCGAGGATTGCCGCCACGGCGCCGAAGACCGTAATCAGGGGAAACGTCCGCACGCCGGGCCGCCCGTCGCCAGCATGCTGCCGCTGCAAGCCCACGAGCAGGCCGAGCATGAGCGAAATGCCCAATTCTTGAAACAGTTCGATTGCGTCCACCCGTGCAGCTCGCGTGGGGCCAGTGGAAGTGGCATGGCGCGCCGCGGCGTCGCCGTCGCCCAGAAAAAACTAGCACGCAGAAGCGACCCAGTCCAAAGAGGGGTTGCCCCCGTCAGTCGCGCAGCCGGTTCCGCGCGTCGACCTTGACGACCACCGGCTTATGCGCCGCGATCTCCTCGTCGTCCACCGCGCAGTACGTGATGATCACCACCAGGTCGCCGGGCGTGCCCAGCCTCGCGGCGGGGCCGTTGAGCAGAACCGTGCCCGAACCGGCCTCCGCCTCGATCACATAGGTAACCAACCGTGAACCGTTATTCACATTGAGGACGTGAACCTGCTCGCCAGGAATCATGCCGGCTGCGTCCAGCAGCGTTCGGTCGATGGCGATGCTCCCTTCATAGTCCAGCTCCGTGCCGGTGAGCGTGGCACGATGAATCTTGGACTTGAGCATGAAGCGTTGCACGTTTTCTGGTCCCGACTACGTGGGCCACCGGATACGACTGAGCACGGTATTATCGCACGAAAGGGTCGTTTTTCAACAGGGCCCCCTCGGCATGGTGGGGACGATTCGTCTCCAGCCGCGATGCTTAACGAAATCCCACCCCTCCAGCGGGCTACGAGAACGGAGGTTCAAGACCAAAGTTCCGGCAAGGTTCAAGGTCCAGTTCCCAATGACCAAACGAGCAAGACCGGGCCGTTGATCAGCAGCACCGAACTGGCGGAACGTGGATCTTGAACCGTGCCGGATTTTGAACCGTGCCGGAAAAAAAGAGGAGCGCCGCCAAAGCGGGCTTCGGC
>JAMOAF010000343.1 GCA_023621895.1 Planctomycetota bacterium | reverse complement strand
GCTTCAGCCGATCCGAACCGGCAATCCGAATGACTGGGGTATCTTCAACATGCACGACAATGTGGTCGAGTGGACCATCGCAGAAAACGACCACACAGTTCTGGCCACGCTCATCGCGAAGCTTGAGGCCGGCGACCGAGAAAGTCTAGACAGGGACGACCCGAGAGTATTCGTTTTGGCCGGAGGCGGCTACAATTTTTCACTGGCCCGCAATCCCGCGGAGTGGGTTAGGTTTTCCATCTGGGGTGACGAACGGGTCAATCCCGAGACCGGGGAGCCGAACCCGTACAAGTTCCGTGAGTTGGAGGAACTCTACGCAGATCGACTTGCAGGATTTCGGGTTGTGCTCGAGAGGGTTCTGGCGCCGACCTGGTTGTATGTTGTCAGAACTACGGCACTGCCTGAAGATCCGGCGGAGTTGACCGCCATTGAAAAGCAACTCGCCGACATCAAGTATGTGGTCCAAGCACTCGTCGCAAGTTCTGAAGCGGACCTGGCCGGCGCACGTGTGAGCTACTACCGAGCCCTGGCGAATTACCGCGCTGGGCGAACGAAGGACGCGTCCGAGATTCTCAAGAATCAGTGCGGTGCACTACCACAGGAAGACGAGTACTTCCGGCACTTGATTGAGCTGGTGGAAGCGGATGCCAAACCGCATCTGTAGGCCACCAGAGGTTTCCATGGAGCACAGAGACCGGCTCGGCGGCGCCTCAATGGAGTGTCTTCTGCCGTTTGGTCGAGCGTGGCCTCTTCGCCCGACGCTGTTTCTTGTCAGCCGGGTTACGGCTGGTTCAGAGTCCTCGGGCGGATCGTATGCGCTCCCACGCCCTCCAAGCGCGCGATCTCCGCGCGCAGGGGCTCGATCTCTCCCCTGCTGTTGGGCAGCCGCCCGCAACAGGGCCTCCACCAGAGCCGCCCGCTCTCCCGGCGGCGCTGCGATTCCGGCAACCGCGAGCGGCTTGGCTTCAACCTCGCACTGCTAACCCCGTTTTCACAAACTCCCGCGTCTGCTACACGTTGTCTTCCACCACCCAGGGCTTGCGATACTCGCGCGTAAACAGTTCCATGGCGCGCCGATTGTCGAGAATCTGCTCGGTCTTCGGGTCGATCGCGAGTTTCTCGCCCCCCAGGCGGTAGCTGATCATCGCGTAGTGCACCAGCAGCATGCTGAGGTGGCCCTCCCCGATGTCTGCGTTGGGCCTGTTGCGGCTCCGCACGCACTCGATGAAATTCTGCTGGTGCTCCTTGTCGGGGAATTGCCCGTGCATCTGGTCGCGGATCACCGGCTGGCGGTTCTTCTGCCGCACGTAGACCTGCCACCCCGAGCCCATCCGGCCGACGTACATCAGGCCGTCGCTGCCGTAAATCTCGATCCGCTCGGTGTTCTGCGGCCAATAGGGATAGATGTCGCCGTTTCGCACGCCATCGTCGGCCTTGATCATGTAGGGCGTGTTGAGCGAGACATCGAAGCTCATCATCAGGTCATCGAACTCCAGGACCGCCAATTGGGTGTCGGGCGTTTCGGCCGCGCCGTTGCGATCGTAGCGCGCGCCGTTCGAGAAGACGGTCTTGGGATACTTCAGGCCGCACAGCCAGCGGGCCAGGTCGACCTGGTGAATCCCGTCGTAGGTCAAATCGCCGCCGCAATAGCGCCAGAAGAACCGCCACTGGCGGCGCAGCGTCTCGTTGTACTTGTGCTCGGGGGCCGGACCGTTCCACATGTCCCAATTGAACCCCTCGGGCGGATCGCTGTCGGCCGCCATGGGGAAATTCGGCTCGCCCTTCTGATCGATCACGCGCACCTGGTGAATCTCGCCGAGCTTTCCCGAGGCGATGTACTCGCGGGCGGCGTGGTTGTAAGGCGCGGAGCGGTTCTGCATGCCGATCTGGACGATGCGATTGTACTTCCGCGCCGCCTCGAGCGCCTTGCGCCCTTCCCAGCAGTTGTGGCTTTGCGGCTTCTCGCAATAGACGTCCTTGCCGGCCTGGCAACACCAGATCGTCGCCAGGGCGTGCCAATGCGGAGGCAGGGCAACAATCGCCGCGTCGACCGACTTGTCGTCGAGCATCGTGCGGAAGTCGGCCGCGTAGACGGGCATCTTCCCGCCCTGGAGCGCGGCGATGCCCTTGGCCCGGGCGTACATCGGACGGTCCACGTCGCAGAAGTAGGCGAAATGGCAATCCTCGCGGCTGGCGAAGCCGTTGGACACCATGTTGCCCCGCCCGCCGCAGCCGACGATCGCCAGGATGACCTTGTCGTTGGCGGGCGCCGCCCGCACGGAGCGCGGATTGGAAAGGATCGTCAATCCCGCGGCCAGGCCGATGCCCGACCGCCGTGCCTGCCCCAGGAAATCGCGCCGACTATAGATGCTCACGGGCAATCCCTCCATCGAAAAAAAGGGTCCAGTCAACTCAGGCGCGCGGCCAAGTGCCCCGCGCCTCCCACCAGATCGATCCGGGCTCCGCCGCAGACGGCGGGAGACCATACTATAGCCGGACCCGCCCAGCCGCGGCAATCCACGCCGGCCCGGCGAATTCTACCAGAGCGGGTCGAGGCGCATGCAAAGGATTGTTCCGGTGGGCCGGGCAGGTGACACGCCGCGAACTCGTTTGCCTGCCCGGCGCCCTCCCGATAGACTGGCGGAAAGTGGTGGCCGGGAGTGTCCCCAAACGCCCTGGCCAGCCTGCCGGTGGCACGGCGTGCGTGGCATGGCTGGTCGGGATCAACACAGATTCCGCGAGGAGAGTCCGATGACCGTAACGAACGCGACGTCGGGGACGAACGTGCATGAGGTTGCCGATGGAATCTACCGCATCAATACTCCGGTTCAGTTTGAAGGCGGCGGCGGGTTCTCCTTTAACCAGTACCTCGTCGTAGACGACGATCCGCTGCTCTTCCACACCGGCCTGCGGAAGCTGTTTCCGCTGGTGCGCGAAGCGGTCGCAAGCGTGCTGCCGCTCGAACGGCTTCGCTACATTGCATTCTCGCACGTGGAGGCCGACGAGTGCGGTTCGCTCAATGAATGGCTTGCCGCAGCTCCGCAATCCATGCCCCTGTGCGGCGCGGTCGCCGCCATGGTATCCATCAACGACCTTGCTGACCGGGCGCCCCGCGCGATCGCAGACGGAGAGCGCATCTCGCTCGGGACGCACTCCGTGCGTTGGCTCGATGCACCGCACCTGCCACACGCGTGGGAATGCGGCTTTCTAACAGAAGAGCGAACCTCGACATTGCTATGTGGCGACTTGTTCACACAGGGAGGGGCCGATTGCCCGCCCCTTACCGAGTCGGATATTCTTGGGCCGAGCGAGGCGTTCCGCCACAGGATGGACTATTTCTCCCACACGAAGAATGCGAGGGCGCTGCTTGAGAAACTGGCCTCCACCGAGCCGGCGACGCTCGCGTGCATGCATGGCAGCGCATGGCACGGCGATGGGCCGAAATTGCTGCGCGCGCTTGCTGATTCGCTGTCGGAGTGATGCGATTGGCCCGGCGCGAGATGGACCGTTCCGTGCCGCGTCGGATCAAGCGATTGACAAGTGATGCAGCCAGGGGCGCCGTTAGGCAGCGTTTACCGGCGTTTGCATCAGCCACGCAAATCGGCGCAGCCAGCCCGCATCGCCGGTTGGTCCAGCGCCGCTGCGCTGCGCTTTGTGCCGAGCAGCCGACACGATCCGGAGAAGACCCGGATCCGATTCCCAACAAGACCGAGGACGATCAGTCATGAATTCAAGCGTCACCCGCCGCCAACTCTTGCGGATCCTTGCCGCCGCCGCCCCCGCGGCTTTTTCATCAGCAGGCGCGCCTACATCGGCAATCGGCAACTCGGCACGGGCGGGCGGGGAAACCAGCCAGGTCGGTCCTCTGCCGGAAGGCGCTCTGCCGACCGGCGTGCGCTCGCGTTTCATCCACGGCATCAACGGCCTGCGGATGCACGTGCTCGAGGCCGGATACGAGGCAGGGAATCGGCCGGGCGTGCTGCTGCTCCATGGGTTCCCGGAGTTGGCCTACAGTTGGCGAAAGGTCATGCTGCCATTGGCAAAGGCGGGGTACCATGTCTTCGCCCCGGACCAGCGCGGCTACGGCCGCACGACCGGCTGGGATCGCGACTACGATGGCGACCTGGCCTCCTTCCGGCGCCTGAACGTTGTTCGCGACGCTCTCGGATTGGTCTTTGCACTTGGATATCGATCCGTGGCGGCGGTGGTGGGGCACGACTTCGGCTCGCCGATCGCCGCCTGGTGCGCCGTGACTCGTCCCGACGTGTTCCGCTCGGTCGCGCTGATGAGCGCCCCGTTCGCCGGGACTCCCTCGCTGCCGTTCGGCACGGCGGATGATCCGCCGCGGCCCTCCACGCCGTCGGGACCGAGCCTGTTCGACGAGCTGGCCGCGCTGCCGCGTCCGCGCAAACATTACCAGCGATACTACACGACCCGCGAGGCCAACGACAACATGCGCAACGCGCCGCAGGGCGTCCACGCATTCCTGCGCGCCTACTTCCATTACAAGAGCGCCGACTGGCCGGGCAACCAGCCATTCCGGCTGGCGGCGCGGACGGCGGCCGAGATGGCCAAGATGCCCACCTATTACATCATGGACCTTGAGGAGGGCATGGCCGAGACCGTGGCCAGGCACATGCCCACACCGGAGCAGATCGCGGCAAACCGCTGGTTGCCCGACGACGAACTCCGGGTCTATACCGAGGAGTATCGCCGCACCGGCTTCCAGGGTGGGCTGAACTGGTACCGGTCCGGCGAGATCGGCGCCGCGGAGCAGGAACTGTTTGCAGACCGGAGGATCGACCAGCCGTCGATCTTCATCTCCGGCGCGAGCGACTGGGGCAGCTATCAAAGTCCGGGGGCTCTCGAGCGGATGCAAGACCGGGCTTGCACGGACATGCGCGGGGTGCACATGGTCGATGGCGCGGGTCACTGGGTCCAACAGGAACAGCCCGAGGAGACCTGCCGGCTGCTGATCGAATTCCTCCGCGGGGTACGATCCGAGGGCAATTGAGACGCGCCCGGCGGCCGCTCAAGGTGGGGAGGTGAAAACCGTGGCCGCCACCGGCCCGCGCTGTTTTCAGTTTTTGTTCGAGTCGGACCAATTGGCGGTCGCGAGTCTCTGCTTTCAGCACGCCACGACGCGGCGCCGGTGAAAACAAAGACTCCCGTCGCCGTTTTGCGTCCCGAAGGGACACCTCTAAGCCAGCCCAGGGCGGAGGACGGCGAGTGAAACGAGCCGTCCGCAGCCCTGGGTCAGAAGCCGCCTGAGACCCTATCAGCCCCAACGGGGTGGCCCTAACAAAGAGGCCAAAGTGCTTGTCCACATTGCCTACAGCACCAAGCACCACAAGCGGATCGCGTTCCAGGACGAATTTCGGGCGATCTGCCCAAGGCATGGGATCGCACTCGATGAACGTTACGCCTGGGATTGACCAGCGCGGTCATCCATTTCCTTAGGACCGCCCCGCTGGGGCTGCCCGCGTTTTGCGCGGCTTCTGACCCAGGGTTGCGCTTGGCTCGTTTCACTCGCCGCGCTCCACCCTGGGCTGGCTTAGGGGTGTCCCTTCGGGACGGGCAGAGCAAACGAGCTCTTGACGCTGGGCCAGCACACTGGCTCGTTTCACTCGCCGCGCTCCACCCTGGGCTGGCTTAGGGGTGTCCCTTCGGGACGGGCAGAGCAAACGAGTCGGGCATGGCGAGGTGAAAACCTTAGCCGTCACCAGCCCCTCCTGTTTTCCGTGCCGCCAAGAGACAACCGTGGAACAAACACGGCCAAACCAGAATAGACCAGTCTTCACCTCCCCACGCTCAAGGTGTTTTGTGCCAGTCGCCGCCGGCCGTGCTTTCCATGAACTCCCAGCAAACGCCTTCTTTATACACGAACACCACGCGGAGGCCGGGGACCGGTGCGAACGGGCCAAGGAGGACCTCGGCGCCTTCCATCTCCTTTTCAAGGTCGTCCACCCGGAAGCAGAGATGCGGCGTTTCGCGCAGCTTCATGTTGACCGTGCTGTCGGGTTCGTAACGCAGGTACTCGATCATGTCCGGGCTTTCCTTCGGGTCGGTAACCCAGACCCGGCTGGACTCGACCCACATCTCGTTGGGCCGCTTGACGGTCGAGGTGAGGCCGATGTGATCGAATTCTCTCATCTGGGTGCTCCTTGTTGTTCAGCCGGCAGGCAACAGGCGATAGCCGCAGCGCCGCTTGCGCCGCGGTTCCCGAATCGGTCAAGAGGGCGTTTCCGGTGGCGCGGCGGCGGGGACCGCCGGCCACTGCGTAAAGCAGTATAGACCGAAACGAGAGACGCGGCCATGCCAGGCGCCGCGCTCATCCGGAGAACTCAGTAGACTGGTGGAGGCCGGCGAGGCAGTGAGCCCCTCTTAGACCTCGATCGCGTTGAAGATGTCGGTATTGCTCAAAATGCCGACAATCTCCTTGCCGTCGAATACCACGGCGCGGCGGATTCCCGCGGCGTTGAACAGCCGAGCGCAGTATTTCAACTGGAGGCCGGGCGAGACCGTGACCAGCGGCTTGGACATGATCTCGAAGACCTTCACCTGATCAGGGTCTTTTCCGGGGTCCACGATCTTGCTGACCACGTCCTTGCGGGTGACGATTCCGAAAGCATCCTCAACCCCGCGGCGGTTGACGATCAGGCTGGAGACCTTCTTTTCCCGCATCAACCGGATCGCGTCGGCCACGGTCTTCTTGCCTTCGATGGTCACGACCTCCTTGTGCATCACATCCCCCGCCGTGGCGAACCTTACCTCTTTGAGCGCTTTCTTGGCCATGGTTGTTTCTCCCCACTTTGCAGACGAGACCGCCCCGTTACAGGTCGCCCGGAACCGATCCGGGCTTGCACGGCCATTTATCCTGCCAAGAAACGCCCCGCCTGTCCAGCATCCCGGCCCGAACGCCGAAACGCCCAGGGCGGAATTCGGAGAGGCGCAGTTGCGCTCGGCTATCCGCCCGCGGCGGCACACCCCTCTTTAGAGTGTAAAATATGCCGCCGGGCGCAGCGCCCGACTCACGGGCCAGCTTGCACGGCGAGCTTCTCGGCCAGCTTGTCGGCCAGCTCGCAGGCCGCCAGCGCCCGATCGCAGCAGAATCCGGTCAGCAGCCTCCTGGCGGCTTGCCGGTCGCCCGTCCACAGGGCCAGCGCCTCCGCCTCGATCTGCGACTGCTCTTCGAAAAGACGCTGCTCCAGCGCCGACCATGTGTCTCGGACCGTCCCGATCCGCGCGGCGTAGGACTGGTCCACTGTCTGGGCGAGCCGCTTGAATTTCCACCACGCGCGTGCCAAGTCGGGCTGAAAGATTGCGGGCTGCGGCTGAAAATGCTGCTCAAGCGACAGCAAATCCGCCACCGCGCCGCGGCGGCCATAGCTTTCGGGCGCGGCCGTGATGCCCGCGTGCCACGGCGTGAGGACACTGATGTCGGGCCGGCCGGTAGTCCGCCAGTACACGCAACCGATCTCGGCGGGCAGGTTGGGACGAAGCTGGAAGACGGCAGCCTCCTGGGTCGACTTGTTGAAGAAAGCGGCCACTCCGCCCGGATCGCGCAGCAACGCTGCCACGTCAGCCACGGACAACTGCTTGTGGGGGCGGATGGAGAATGCCAGCGGTTCTTTGGGCGGCCACTGGCCCGGTTTGCCCGACACGACTTCCTGGCCGCGAAACTGGCGCGCGTCGGGCCCGGTCCGCTCGGCAGCCTGGTAGGCCAGGCGGAAGTTGAATGGCTTGCCGCCGGCCGGATCGAACCAGCCGCGCTTGGCCGCGTAACTGACCAGATCGGGCGACGCGCGGAAGTTGTCCGCGTCATCCAGATTGATTTCCCCAATCACGTGCCGGGCGGGCAGAATCACCACGGCATCGTCCGGCACGCGCTGGGCCACCCAGCGGCGGCCGCGGACGACCTCCACCACCCAGGCCTCGTGCGGATCGGCCACCGCGTAGGTCCGGCCCGAGTCGGCATAGCCAAACTCCTCGACAAGCCGCCCGATCAACTCCATGCCCTCGCGGGCCGAGTGCGCCCGCTGGGCCACGAGCCGGCGAAGCATGTAGCCGATCCCGCCATTGCGAATTTCACCGCGGGCGACGAGCGCGTCGTAGCCGTCCTCGCGCGAGAGGCACTGGATGCTCACGACGGCCACGCCCCACTCGTTCAGATAACCGTCGCTGAATTCCAGGCCCGGATTCTCGCTCCACAAGAATCCACAAGTCTCCGGCACGGAATCGATCTGGCCGCCGCGGCCGAGGTCCACCCGCGCATCCGCGGCCGACCGGATGCGCGGAATCTTGCGGAACTCGAGGACGCGATCCAGCGCGTTTTCCTCGTTGTGGCCCAGCAGGACCGAGCCGTCGACCGACACCAGGCGGCCGACGACGATCCCGTCGCAGGCCATTGCGCCAACCACCGTGGCGAGAATCACGGCAACAATCAGCAAACCTCTGCGGCAATCGGTCATGGGTGTCTCCGTTGAGCGCGATCCAGTCCGGGGTGCGACACTCGGACCAGCGTAGCGAATCGCGGCGGGGGAGGCAAGAAAGCCGGCCCCGCTCCGACGGGATTTGCGGGAAATGCTTGACGCACGCCGTGGACTGGTTTACCGTGAGACGCGTTTTGTCGTTTCCGACCAACTACAGGGGTATCGCACATGCGCCGAACGTCGATTGTGTTTTTCTGCTTGGCAATACTGGCGGCTACGGAGGCGATCCCCGCAGCCAACCCGACCTTCCGCATATCGATCGATGCCGAGATGTGGCGCAAGTTCGGATGCCGCTACCCGGCGACCTACGTGTTTCACGTGCCCGGCGGGTCGCGCGAGTTCAAGGCCAGCCGCCGCGACGCGCCGGGCGACCCCTCGACGCCGCTGGATCGGAAAGGGCCGAACGATTTGTTCAACGGCCAGGAATGCGTGCGTTACGACGCCGAGGCGGAAAAGGCCTATGTCTCGGTCGGCTTCCGGTCCGCGCCGACGATCCACCTGGAGTTTTCCGGCGCTGGCCAGGTCGAGTTCGTTGAGATCGCCCGCTATTACGACGGGAGAAAGGCCGCTTACTCGCTCTCGCTGGACAACTGGGGCTTTCGTGCGACAGCCAATCCCGGCGCCGCGTGGCAAGGGGCCGACGACGACCGGTCCGACAAGTACCAGGCGGCGCTGGCGGTCTGCCGGTCGCATGGCCTGCCCGTCTCGATCGCGATCAATACCCGCTCGGCCGGTACGGAGCCCTTCTGGCAGACTCTCCAGGCCGAGCTCGATCGGGGCGATCGGAGTTGGGAGCCGGCGGTCCACGCCGAGACCCATCCCTGTAGCGCCGCGGCGTACGCGGTCCGCGGCTACCGCAGCGAGATTCTCGGTTGCCGGGACGAGCTGCTCGCCAGGCTGAAAAACATCCCCTTGGGGCAATACATTTTCGAGCACATTCTGACCTGCGGCTATCAAGACGCGTCGCTGCTGGCGACCAGCGCGGAGCAGTTCCTGTTTGTCCGCGGCTACAATTCCCACGACAATCCGGAGAGCGTCGATTACGCCTCGTGGAACGCCGAGCACGGCTTCTACGGCGTCGGGGGGCTGAGCTACAAGGCATACGATGCCGTGTTCCAGGGCCGCAAGCCGGCCGGCCGCTATTGGCGCGAGGACGTGGAAGCGCTTGACGCGGCGTTCGAGCGGGTGATTGACGCCGGGCAGATTTTCTACGCGATGTGGCATCCGGATCGCTACCAGAACAGCGTGATCCACGATTCGCGGCCGCCCATCGAGGCCGTCCAGGGGTCGAGCCTGGTCCAGCATCTGGCGCACATCGCCGGACGCAAGGACGTCTGGTATGTGGCCAATGGCTGGCTGTACTGCTATCGATATGTTGCCCAGCACGCCCGGGTCGTGCGGGAAGAGGGTTAGTATTCACACCCGGCCGCTTCCCTTCTCAGGAAGCGGCCACTTGGAGGACTGTTGATCAACGATCGCTGGCGATGCTTCCTGTTGACGTTGTTCCTTCTTCTTGCGGCGGGCTTGGCGGCGCCGTTGGCCGCCAGCGAGGCTGCCGGCTCGGCAATCGCGCCGACCGAAGGGGTCATCAAGCTGTTCAACGGCCGCGACCTCGAGGGGTTGTACACGTACTTTCGCGACACGAAGTACGAGGATCCGAAAAAGGTTGTCACGGTCCATGACGGCCTCTTGCACATTACCGGCGACGGGCTGGGGGGCGTGTCGACCCGCGATGCGTATCGCGACTACCACATGATCTGCGAGTTCCGCTGGGGGGAGCGGGCCTGGGGGGGCCGCGCCGACCGCGCCAAGGATTCCGGCGTGCTGGTCCACGCCCAGGGCCCCGAGGGAGCGTACGCCGGCATCTGGATGGAGTCGATCGAGGCCCAGATCATCCAGGGGGGGACGGGCGACTTCATCGTCGTCCGCGGCAACGGCCAGGTGCAGCCCCAACTGACCGCCGAGGTGACCAAGGACCGCGACGGCGAGTACGTCTGGCGTGCCGGGGGCGAGAAGAAGGTCTTCACCTCCGGCCGAGTTAACTGGGTTGGCCGCGACCCGGACTGGAAGGATGCAATCGATTTCCGCGGGAAGAACGACGTCGAGAGCCCCGGCAACCAGTGGACACGGATGGAAGTGATCTGCCGCGGCGACCGGATTACGGTCCTGGTCAACTGCGTCAAGGTCAACGAGGCCTTCGATGTCCACCCCTCGGAGGGCAAGCTGACAATCCAGTCGGAGCTGGCGGAGATTCTCGTCCGCCGGTGGGAACTCTGGCCGCTGGGCAAGGCCCCGGCCGATCCGCCGCCGGGCGGCGGAAAGCCCGGCAACGGCCGCTGATCCCAACCGCTCCGGCGGACCGCCGAAGGAACTCTCCGTACTCGACCGTCCAGACGACGGCTGGCACGCGCTCTCTTTTTGTGCGCGGCCATGGGTCGGTCACCGCGAGAGCGGTATAATTCCAGCGGCGGCGGAACGATTCTTGGCGGCAACCGCTTCCCGGGCAGAGTCCCCTTCGGGGGTGCGCGCGGAGATCCAGGCAGTTGCTCGGCGGCAGGCTTCAAAGGGACGGGTGCGGGGCGATGATCAAGTTGACGACCGGTCTGCCGGGGCTGGACAAGGTTCTCAGGGGCGTGATGCCGGGCGACAACATCGTCTGGCAGGTTGATTCGGTTTGCGACTACCTGGCGCTGGTCTCGCCGTACACCGAGGCCGCCATGCGGGAGAATCGGCGGCTGATCTACTTCCGCTTCGCCTCGCACGAGCAGTTGATAAGCGAAAAGCCCGGGGTGGAGATCTACAGGCCCGATCCGGAGCTCGGTTTCGAGAGCTTTGTCGGCCAGGTGCACAGAGTGATCGAGAGCGCCGGAAAAGGGGCGATTTACGTCTTCGACTGCCTCTCCGAGCTGGCGTCGATCTGGTCGGCGGACCAGATGCTCGGCAATTTCTTCCTG
>JAMOAF010000371.1 GCA_023621895.1 Planctomycetota bacterium | reverse complement strand
GATGCCTTCAATGCCCGAGGGGACTTCGAGCGAGTCGTTCTTGACGTCTTCCCCCGCCCGGCCGAAGATCGCGTGCAGCAGCTTCTCTTCCGGCGTCAACTCGGTCTTCGACTTCGGCGAGACCTTGCCGACGAGGATGTCGCCGGGCCGCACGTATGTCCCCACGCGGACGATGCCGTTCTCGTCGAGATTCCGCAGGGCCTTCTCGCTGACGTTGGGAATGTCGCGCGTGAATTCTTCCCGCCCGAGCTTCGTCTCGCGGATCTCCACGTCGAATTCCTCGATATGGATCGACGTGTAGGTGTCATTCTGGACCAGCTCCTCGCTGATGATGATCGCGTCCTCGAAGTTGTACCCGTCCCAGGCCATGAACGCCGCCAGAACGTTCCGCCCCAAGGCCAATTCGCCATGGTAGGTTCCCGCCCCGTCGGCAATCACGTCGCCCTTGTCGACCTTCTGGCCGACTTTCACGATCGGCTTCTGGTTCTGGCAGGTCCGCTCGTTCAAACCGACGAACTTGCGGAGCTTGTAGACATCGCTGCCGATCTCGATCCGGCTGCCGTCCACGTAGGTCACGGCGCCTTTCCGCGCGGCGCGGACGAGCATGCTCGAATTCTTGGCGGCGTCGACTTCCAGGCCCGTCGCCACCAGCGGCGGTTCGGTGACCAACAAGGGAACCGCCTGCCGCTGCATGTTCGAGCCCATCAGCGCGCGGTTGGCGTCGTCGTGCTCCAGGAACGGGATCAAGCCCGCCGAAACGCCGATCATCTGGCTGGCGGCCACGTCCATGTATTGCACACGATCGGTCGGCGCCATCGAAAAATCACCCCGGTAGCGGGCGATGATCGTATCGCCGACGAGCTTGCCGTCGCTGAGCATGGCGTCGGCCGGCGCCAGCAGCGCCTCGTGCTCCTCGTCCGCCCGCAACCATGCGATCTCTTCGGTCACCTTCCCCTTGACGACCTTCCGGTAGGGTGTCACGAGGAATCCGTACTCGTCGACGCTGGCATAGATCGCCAGGCTGGAAATCAGGCCGATGTTCGTGCCTTCCGGGGTCTCGATCGGGCAAATTCTCCCGTAGTGCGAGATGTGCACGTCGCGGACCTCGAAACCGGCTCGCTTGCGGTTCAAGCCGCCGGGACCGAGCGCCGACAGTCGCCGCTCGTGCGTGAGCATCGAAAGCGGGTTGGTCTGGTCGACCACCTGGGAAAGCTCGCCGCGGCCGAAAAAGTACTCGATCGCCGCCGAGACGCTCTTGGGATTGACCAGGCTCCGCGGCGTCATGTCCTGCACGTCTTTCAGGCTCATCCGCTCCTGGACGGTGCGGCGGAGCTTGAGGAACCCCTTGCGCAGCTCGTCGGAGGCCAGCTCGTCGATCGTCCGCAGGCGGCGGTTGCCGAGATGGTCGATGTCGTCGACCTCCGCGGTGCCCGTCTCGGCGCGGAGCGCCAGCAGGTATCGCATCGCGGCGATGAAATCCTCGGGGCGCAAGGTCATTTCTTCTTCGGGCACGCTCAAGCCGAACTTGCGATTGATGCGAAACCGTCCCACCCGGCCGAGCCGGTAGCGATTCGTATCGTAGAATTTTTCGTGGAACAGGGCCTTGGCCTTTTCCAGTTGCGGCGGGTTGCCGGGGCGGAGGCGCTGGTAGATTCTCAGCAGCGCTTCCTCGTGGCTGGACGTCGTGTCGTCGGCCAGCGCGTTCAGCAGCAGTTGGTTCCGTTGATCGTCCATCACCGTGATGGATTTCAATCCGGACGTACAGATTTTTTCGGCGATGTTCTTGGTGATCTTCTGGCCGCATTCGACGATCACTTCGCCGGCCCGCTCGCTGTCCGCCGGGTAGATCACGTCGCCGACGGCGAGCTTGCCTTCAATCTTCGCGGCGCTCCGCCCATCGACGATCCGCTCCGTCTTGGTCTCGTAGAATGCCTTGAGAATCTCGGCGTCGTCGCTGTACGCCGGGTCCATCGCGCGGAGCAGCGTCATCGCCGAGAACTTCCCGCTCTGGTCGATGCGGACCGTGAGGCTCTCCTTGCGCGTCACGTTCAGTTCGATCCAGCTTCCGCGCTCGGGGATCACGCGGCAGCTATGCAGCTTGCGTTCGCCGGCCTCCATTTCGGAGACGAAGTCCACTCCCGGGCTGCGGTGCAACTGGCTGACAACAACCCGTTCGGCGCCGTTGATGATGAACTCCCCGCCACCGAGCATGATCGGGATGTCGCCGAGGTAGACCTCCTCCTCGATCGGCTGGTCCTTCGTCAAGCGCAGCCAGACCTTGAAGGGGCGACCGTATGTCAAACGGAGCTGGCGGCACTCGTCGGGCTCGTAACGCGGCTTGCCGAGTTCGTAG
>JAMOAF010000870.1 GCA_023621895.1 Planctomycetota bacterium | reverse complement strand
CTGGCGATTGCGGTCCGGTCGCAGACCACGCCAGGCTCCATGCGAAGATGGCAATCAGCAAGGTCCGACGTGGCACGCAATCGCCAACCATGGTCTCTCCTTCCCTTATCTGCCGCCGAAATCTCGCCTTATCCTAACCCTCTCCTCTTGTGCGGATCAACCATGGAAGCCCCTTGAAGTAACACTTGTGGGGGGTTCAGTGGTATTTATGGGTGAAAGTTATTGTCGTGCAAAGACAACCCGGGTAAAGTACCGTATTCGAGGACTGACCGCCCGGGATTCAAGGGCCGTCCCCCCCCCGACGGGGAACCAACGAAAGGGAATAGAAAATGGAAGACCAGAAGCCAGCCGAGTCGAAGAAGCCGATGACCAAGACGGAAATTCTGACCTCTTTGGCCGAATCGACCGAACTGACCAAGCAGCAGGTTGCATGCGTATTCGACGAGCTTGCCAAGCTCATCGCCGCCAATTTGAGCGTTGAAGGTCCGGGCGTGTTCACGGTTCCGGGCATGATGAAGATTTCGGTTGTCCGCAAACCGGCTACCGAGGCTCGGACCGGGATCAATCCGTTCACGAAGGAAGAGACCGTTTTCAAGGCCAAGCCGGCGCGAAACATGGTCAAGGTCACGGCACTCAAAGGGCTGAAAGACCTGGTCTGACCGACAGCCGCCCGCCGAGTGCAGCGGACCAATCGCCGCGCCTGGTTCTCGGCGGCGGCGCGGCCAATCACGGGAAGGGAGTGCGCCAATGATTTTTGGCAAGCTGTGGCGCTCGTTGATGGCTCAAATCAACAAGATCGCCAACGTCTTCTGGACGGCCGATCCGATTGCCCAGATGCAGTACGAGTACGATCTGGCGGTGGAACAATTGAAGGAAGGCCGCGGCGGGCTGGAGCAGTACCGCGCGCTGGTCGAGCGGGTCACACGGCAGGTCGCCGCCGACAAGCAGCACGCCACCAGGCTGGAAGCCAAGGTGAAGGCGTATCTGGCGGCCGGCGATCGCCAGTCCGCGGCCACCTTCGCCATGGAGCTGCAAAAAGCCCGGCAGCAACTCGGCGAAAACGAAGAGCAGCTCAAACTGCACGAGAAGGCCTACGAAAACAACCTCACGAAAATCCAGCACTCGATGAAGAAGCTGGCCGAGGTGCGTGACAAGATCGCCAAGTACGACGCCGAATTGAAGATGAGCCGCGCCGAGGCGGAGATGGCCAAGCTGGCCTCCGATCTGAACTTCGATGTGACCACCGACTTCGGCCAGATCGAACAGGTGATCAACGAGCGGATCAGCCTGAATCGGGCGAAAGCACGCGTCGCGGCCGACATGTCGAGCGAAGGCGTCGTCGATATCCAGCGCGAGCAGGCCATGGAGTCGGCCCTGGCCGAACAGGCACTGCGCGATTTTGAAGTCGAGATGGGGATCGTCACTCCGGAGACGGCGGCGGTCGAGGAAACAGCCAAGGAGCTCGGGCCCGGCGAAAAGACCGGCCAGACACAGGTCCAAGGTTGAACCCGCGGGGACTGTCCCGATTTTCGCGGCGGGCTTCGCCGGGCGGCATAACAAGCCCGCTGGCCGCGATTCGCGGAGACTCAGCCCGCAAACCGGCGTGCGTTCCCGTTGCAGGGGCAAGCGAAACGTTTTGAAACAAGGCGAGCCGATGCCCACACTCGCGGGCGGCCCCGCGCCGCCGCTCAATCCGCTGGACCAACTCCCCGAGTGGTATCCCGCCTGGGCCCGCCGGCTTGCCGAATTGTATTTCTCCGGAACCACGTGCGTCTTCATTCTCCACGGCAACGTGCACGACCTGTTCCGCCAGCCCGGCGGCGAGCGGGATGCCTACTCGAACCTGGTGGAGTTTCTCACCGCCCAGGTGTTCGGCAAGTGGGACATCGTTCTCGGCCACGATCTGAGCCGGGGGCTGCGCCCGCAGGCCGGCAGCGATCAAGCGCGGCTTGCAAAGATGGTCCAGCAGCTTGCCGCGCGTTGGGGCGAGCCGGGCAACTGGCCGCCGGAACCGGACCGCGTGCTGGCCTTGCTCGATAACCTCCTCGAGCGGAGCCTGATCGACCCGGCGGCGGAGCGGAAGAGCATCGCCGTGCTGTTCGACTACGCGCAGTACCTGGTCCCCGAGGGAGACTTGGGATCGCTCGCCCGGGGCCATGCGCCGCGCGTCGTGCGGCTGTTGCGCTGGGCGCAGAACCCGCACATCAAGCGCGTGAACATGGCTTTCTGCCTGGTGACCGACCGGTTGGCGGAGCTGAGCGAGCGGCTCGTCGAGAGCCCGCACGTGGGCGTGATCGAGATTCCGCTTCCCGACCGCGACGAGCGGCGGCGTTTCTGCCAGTGGATCGCCCGCGACGAAGACTTTTCCACGCTGGCCGATTTCTCGGTCGACGCGCTGGCCGACCTGTCCAACGGCCTGACGCTGACGAACCTGAACGTGTTGCTCTCCCAGGCGGCGCGGACGGACCGCCGGGTCGACAGCCAGCGGTTCCGCGAGCTGAAGAAGGAGATCATCGAGCGGGAATGCCAGGGGCTGGTGGAGTTCGTCGAACCCGGCCACACCCTCGACATGGTCGTCGGCCACGCCGAGGCCAAGCGGCGGCTCCAGGAAGACGCCCAGTGGATCGGCCAGGGCCAACTCGACACGGCGCCGATGGGCTACTTGATCTGCGGGCCGGTGGGCACCGGCAAGACGTTTCTCGCCGAGTGCTACGCCGGGTCGATCGGGATTCCCTGCGCGACGCTGAAGAACTTCCGCTCGAAGTACGTGGGTGAAACGGAGGGCAACTTGCAGAAAGTGCTCTCCGTGCTCCGCTGGCTCGGGCCGGTGGTCGTGGTTATCGACGAGGCCGACGCCGCCCTCGGCACCCGGCAGGCGGAGGGGGACTCCGGCACGTCGGCGCGCGTGTTCTCCATGATCGCCCGGCAGATGGGCGACACGCGCTATCGGGGGAAGATCATCTGGATGCTGCTCACCTCGCGGCCGGAGTTGCTGCCGATTGACCTGAAGCGGCAGGGGCGCGCGGAGGTGCACATCCCGCTTTTCTACCCGATCGAGGAGGACGAGGTCCGCTCGATGTTCGAGGTCATGGCCCGCAAGAATAAAATCACCCTGGCCGAGGGGGCTCTGCCGGCGGTTTCGCCCGACCGGCGCCTGACCGGCGCGGACATCGAGAGCATCGTGCTCGGCGCCAAGCGGCAAGCGATGTCCGGCGGCCGCAAGGAGCTGACCCGGGCCGACGTGGAGTTCGCGCTCGGCGAGTTCATCCCGTCTTCCCAGGGCTTGCAAAAGGAGCTTCAGGAGATGGCGGCGGTGCTCGAGTGCACCCAGGTCAGCTTCCTGCCGCCCCACTGGCGGGAGAAGGTTTTGGAGCCGGACGGCCGCGCGCGGCTACAGGAGCGGATGACGGCCGTCCGGCAGATTCTGGAAGAATGAGCGAAACATTTCCGGGGAGCAATCGAATGACAGGTAAACAGGGCAAGTCCGCGTGGCTCGACGAGACATCCAGCGCGCCGATCCTGGCCGACCAGGCGCGGCGCTTGGAATCGTTTCTCGCGGCCGTGGCCGACGGCGTGGTCGACGAGGAGGAGGTCCGCGCGCAGGAAGCGCGGCTCGTGGAAGTGATGAAGGAAGTCGAGCCGCTGCTCAGCCCGGAACTGCACGAGCACGTCACGCGGCTGTTGTGCGAGCTGGTGGCCTACGACCTGATGCAGGTCATGCACGCGATCGGCGAGGCGCGGCCGAAGACCGTTTTTCGAGGGTAGTCCCGCGGAGTAGACAGTAGACATTCGATCGATCAAAAGGAGAAAGCCGTGGCAGGCCAACCGAAACCTACGTTCTACGTGGCACTGGGACTGGTGATCCTC
Source organism: Planctomycetota bacterium (assembly GCA_023621895.1). GTDB lineage: Bacteria > Planctomycetota > Planctomycetia > Pirellulales > Thermoguttaceae > JAAYCB01. The sequence continues at coordinate 12,805 of JAMOAF010000870.1, read as the reverse complement.
GCCCTGGTGGCGTTTGCGATTTACCGCGCCGACGTCGTCGCGCCCAAAGCGCCCCAGCAGCAGCCGGGCGGCGGGGCCGGCCCGATCGACGCCTCGCAGCTCGGCCAGGCGGCCGAGGCCGACGATGCGGCCAGCGTGACCACCGTCAGCGAATACCAGTTCGTCCCCAAGCTGACCCTGCCGGAAGTCAAGGGGACCTCGGCTTACCAGCCGCTGAAGGACAACACGGTGAAGTTCGCCCTGAACGTCTGGGCCGGCTGGGGGCCGATCATCTTCGCCAACAACGGGTTCAAGGCCGGCAAGGCGTGGAAAGGGGCCGACGGCAAGGACTTCAAGGTCGAACTCGTGCTGATCGACAATCCCGTGGCAATGCGCGACGCCTACGCGGCCGGCGAAATCCACATCGGCTGGGCCACCTTGGACATGGTCCCCCTGTTCATGGACGGACTGGTCAAGGCGGGCGATAGCCGCGTGATGCCGCGAATCTACCAGCAGGTCGACTGGTCGAACGGCGGCGACGGGATCGTGGTCCGCGAGAATATCAAGACGGTCGCCGACTTGCGCGGCAAGAAGATCGTGCTCGCGCAGAATTCACCATCGCAATACTTCGCCTTGAACATGCTCGTGGCCGGCGGCGTGCAGCCCTCGGAAGTCGAGATGATGTATACCAACACGGCCTTCGAAGCCGCGCGGGCCTTCGAGGTCCAGAAGGAGATCGCCGGGGCCGTCTCCTGGGCGCCCGACATCTACAACCTGGCCGAGGTGAAGGGCAACCGGATGCTCGTGACCACCGCCACCGCCAACAAGCTGATCGCCGACGTGTGGTTCGCCCGGGCGGACTTCGCCAAGGACCATCCCGAAATCTGCGAAGGGCTGGTCCGCGGCATCTTCGACGCCATGGAAGCCCTCAAGGTGCAGGACAACAAGCAGCGGTGCGCCCAGTTGATGGGCGAAGGGTACAGCATTCCGGCCAGCGAGTGCCTGGCGATGTTCGGCGACGCCCACAGCACCAACTGGGCGGAGAATTACCAGTTCTTTATCAACCGCAACAACCCCACGAACTTCGAACGGGTTTGGAACCAGGCCTACTACCTCTACCGGCGGATCGGCGCGATCAGCCAGGAGAAAGTGCCGTTCGAACAGGTGATGGACTTCTCGATCATCCAGAAACTCGGCCAGGAGGATAAGTACAAGTCGCAGAAGAGCGAATACGAGCCGGCGTTTGTCCCCAAGACCGTCCAGGAGATCAAGGCGGAGTCGGAGGAGATTCTTACCAACACGGTGGTGATCCATTTCTTTCCCAATAGCTGGGACCTCTATAAGAAGGTCTCCCGGCAGATCGACGGCAAGATTCGGCATGGCACGCGTGGTCATCGAGGGGCATACCGATGCCTCGATGCGCGGCCAGGTTCCCGAGGACCTGGTGAAGGAGCTGTCGATGAATCGGGCCAACGCGGTCAAGGAGGGGCTGGTCAAGAAGTTCAAACTCGATCCGAACAAGTTTTCCGTCGTCGGCATGGGCTGGGATGTGCCGGCCGACTCCACCGATCCGAACAATCACGCCAAGAATCGCCGCGTGGAGATCAAGGTCTATCCGGCCGAGGTCGAGTAGGCCCGCGCGCTCTGGCGGCACGTCCCAACACCAACTGCACCGCGGCGGAGCATCCGCCTCGCATCCGACCCAGCCATGGACCAGCTCACTGCCAACCAGCACGACGACCAGTTGACGCGCGCCGCCGGTCCGCCAGGCCCCGCGCGGGGCTGGTGGACAAAGCTTTTCGCGCTCCGCCGGGAGATTCCCCGCTGGCAGGCGGCGGCGCTCGGCGTCCTCTGCCTGGCCCTCTGCGCCGGGGTCTGGTGGTGGCTCACCCGGGGCGCGGTCGAAGACCGCCTGCTCAGCCCGAGCATTCTCCCCAGTCCCGCGGCGACGCTCGGCGATTTCAAGAGCCTCTGGTTTGACCGCGAGCTGACGCGCAACACGTACGCCAGCCTGCGGCGCGTGGCGCTGGGGTTCGGCCTGGCCGTGCTCGTCGGCGTGCCCCTGGGGGTGCTCTGCGGCTGCTTCCCCTGGCTCAGCGCCTTCTTCGCTCCGCTGACGATCATGGGGCGCAATATCCCGATCGCCGCGCTGATCCCGCTGACGTTCTCCTTCTTCGGAATCGGCGAGTTTCAAAAGATCATGTTCATCTTCATCGCCTGCGTGGCGTTCATCGTGATGGATTCCGCCCGGGCGGTCGGCGACGTGAGCAGCCGCTACATCGACACCGCCTACACCTTGGGGGCCAACCGCCGCCAGATCATCGTCAAGGTGCTCGTGCCCCTGGCCCTGCCCAGCATTTTCAACTCGCTGCGCCTGCTGTTCGGCCTGGCGTTCGGCTACATCATGCTGGCCGAGTTGATCAAGTTCGGCGGCGAGGCGGGCGGATTGGGCGACATCATCAACATGTCGCAGCGGCGCGGCTTCCAGACGCACATCCTGCTCGTGCTGATGATCATCCCGCTGGTGGCCCTGGCGATCGACCGGTTTCTCTATTGGGTCCAGCGGGAGCTTTTCCCGTACCAGTACAACAGCTACGGGCTGCTCCACCGCGGTTGGCGGTCCGTATCACGGGGGTTGGAAGACCTGAAGTTTTTCGTCCTGCGGATCTTCTCCCGCAAGCCCGTCGCGGCCGGCGCCGGATCCGACGAGGGGGAGCGGGTAGCGCCATGAGCGATTGCGAATCACCCGATCGCCGCGTGGGCTTGCCCCGCGTTTGCACCGCCGCTGACCTGGAAACGACGAGCGGCAGGGCCAAATCCCGAGATTCCGGCCATCTCCGCTGCGAAAATCGTTCGCGGTATTGGAGGGCCAGGCCGGGTTGCCGCGGCCCGAGACGCCCACACGGGAGCCAGCAATGAGCCGAGAACCGTCGACGGACCGCTCGCAGCCCCCTTCGCCGCCCGCCGTCGGCGTCGGCCAGGTCGTGGAGCTTGCGGCCGATTTTGAAAAACCCGGCATTCGCAACGTGGTCGAATTCCGCGGCGTCACCAAGACCTACAACGCCGGCATGGACAACGCCTTCACGGCGATTCGCCAGGTCAGCTTCGCGGTCGAAGACCTCCCCGGCAAGGGCGAGTTCATCTGCATCCTCGGACCGAGCGGCTGCGGCAAGAGCACGATCCTCCGCCTGATTGCCGGCCTCGAACCGCAGCATCCGCCGACCGAGGGCGAGGTGCTCGTCTTGGGCCGCCCGGTGGCCGGCCCGGGCGCTGACCGCGGCATGGTCTTCCAGGACTACACCAGCTTCGACCACCGCACCGTGTTGGAGAACATCACGTTCGGGCTGGAGTGCCGGGGCGTCGAGCGCCGCGAGAGGCATGAAATCGGCCAGCGCTGGATCGAGCACGTCGGGCTCGACGTGGCAACGGACGCGGGCAAGTATCCGCACGAACTGTCCGGCGGCATGCGCCAGCGCGTGGCGATCGCGCGGACGCTGATCCTCCGCCCGAGAATCATCCTCATGGACGAGCCGTTCGGCGCGCTCGATCCGCAGACGCGGATGAACATGCAGGACCTGCTCGTTTCGCTCTGGCGCGAGGTCGAGGCGACGGTGTTTTTTATCACGCACTCGATCGAGGAAGCCGTGTTCCTGGGAGATCGCGTTTACGTGATGAGCGCGGCCCCGGGGCGGATCATCCGCGAGTTGGCCGTCGCGAGTCCGGATCGCCCTGCCCGGCTGATGCAGCGGGAGCCGAAGTTTCAAGAGACGGTCGCCTACATCCGCGACCTGGTCAGCGACGTGGCGGCGGAGGCGAATTAGCGAGAGTCTCCGGCGAGCGTTTCCAGAGAGCCTGCCCGTGCAACTGACAAAGTACCTCAAAACGGCCTTCTTGAACCGGTGGAACCTGCTGGCGTTTCTTGGCGCGGCCGGTTTTGCCTTGGTGAGCGGTCACTGGGACGTGGCGCTGCCGCTCGTGCTGGCGGTCGAGGCCGCCTACCTGGGCCTCGTGGGGACGCACCCCAAGTTCCAGCGGTATGTCGACGCCCAGAGCGCCAAGGCGGCCCGGGACGAGGGATTGGCCTCCGTCCAGCGGACGCTGCTGCAAATCACCCGGGCGCTTCCGCGCGAGTCGCTCGAACGGTTCGAGGCCTTGCGGACCCGCTGCGAGCAGTTGCGCGAGATCGCCCTGGCGATGAAACACCCCGGCGAGGAAAAGGCCGGACGGCCCCTGGAAGACATGCAGCTTGCGGGGCTCGACCGGCTGCTCTGGATTTACCTGCGGCTGCTCTATACGCAGTTCGCCATCAAGCGGTTTTTGAACAAGACCAGCGCGGAGGCGATCCGCGACGACATCGAGAGGCTCCAGCAGCGGATCGCCGCACTGCCGCCCGACGCGGAGAGTCCGCAGTCAGCCCGGATCCGGCACACGCTCGAAGACAACCTGGAGACCAGCCGCGTTCGTCTGGAGAACTTGACGAAGGCGCGCGACAACCACCAGCTCGTGGAACTGGAGATCGACCGGCTGGAGAACAAGATCCAGTCGCTGAGCGAGTTGGCCGTCAATCGCCAGGAGCCGGAGTTCATCAGCAGCCAGGTCGACCACGTGGCCGCCGGCATGATGGATACGGAACGCACGATGAACGAGCTGCGCTTCGTCACTGGCCTGGACAAGCTCGATGAGGAGCCCCCCCAGTTCCTCACGACCGCCACGCGCCCGTAGGGTGGTCCAGAGCGGACGATCGCCGAGCGGTTCGCCCAACCGGACACCTTGCCGGAGCCGAACGGGTCGAACCGGCTATTCGACAAGCGCCGGCCCACCATGACGCGTGTTCGATCGCGATTCCGTTGCGCTGCGGTGGGGCGACGCTGCCGGTTTGGCCGCGCCGGCCGGTTCGGTTCCGATACGCTTCGCCGGTCATGCCAGGCCGGTTCGGCTTTGGCCCGCTTTGCACCACCCTACGGGCCGCTGTATCGCTCGATGTAATTGCGAACCCGCACTTTTCGGGCCGTATTGTCGCTGCTCATGTAACGGACCGTGCCGAATATCGGCCGCTCCGGCCCCCAGGGGCGATCGTAGCGCCCCAGCACCCAGAAGATTCCGCTGTAGGAGTTCGGATCGTTCCCGTCAAGCGCATACTGGTTGTTCAGCCGGATCATCACATCCAGAGCTTCACGCCAACTCGGGCTCCACTCCAGGATCTTTTTCCCCCAGAGCATCCGCAGATAGTTGTGGATTCGCCCCTCGGCAACCAACTGGCCCTGGGCGGCATTCCAGAGCCGGTCGTGGCTGGCGCCGTCGCGGAACGCTTCAAAGTCGTACGCATGCTCGCGCCGGTCGACAGCGTGCCGATCGAGCGTCGCCCGAGCCCAGTCCGGCAGCGAATCCGGCTGATCGTAGTCGAGCCGGTGGGCGCACATGTTCAGACCCACCTCGCGCCAGGTCACCAATTCGTCGAGAAAGCTCTCGGCCGACTCGCTCATCCCCCACCAATCCTGGCGGCTTCCCGTCGCCTTGTCGCCCAGGGCGTCGGGCGACCAGCCTTCCCGCCGGGCCAGTTCGGCAAAAACCTCGTGAACGGAAATATGGCCATGGTGCAGATAAGGTGAAAGCCCGCTGCCCACGTCGTGCTCCGGCTGATTTCTTTCCGTGGCGTAGCCGGCCAATCGCTCGTCGAGGAATCGCCGCAGAGCCCGCTGCGCCGCAAGCGGGCCCCCGCGGAATTCGACCGGCTGGATGTTGCGATCCGGGCAATGCTTGTTCACGGCGGCCATGGCCAGGCCGATCTGCTGCGAGCGATCGACAAGCAAGCCTTTGACCTGCCTGGTGCAAAAGTCCTTGCACGGCGGAATCCGCGGAGGCAACTTCGGCCTGGCCGAGGGCGCATCGGCCAGGTGGTCGGCCAGGCTTCGCTGCAAGAATCGCCGGAATGCGTGGGCCGTGGGATAGGCCTTGTCGGTCGCCGCCAAAGGCAGCAGCCCGCAGCAGTCCACTGACTCGACCAGTGCCGCGATTCGTCCGGCCGTCTCGGCAAGGCGATCGGCAGCTTCGCGGACCGGGTTCCAGTCGGCCACCACCAGGCAGGCCTCCCCGGCAAGCTCGGCCAGCCCGCGCCCGAGAGCCGCCGATCCGGCCGCGACAAGCGGCCGGTATGCGATCTGCTTGCCAGCCAGCGCGGCGGCGTTGTCCTCCATGCCGCCGAGCAGGAAGGCCGCGTGCCGGGGATTCATCCACGGCTCATCGCAGGCAAATGTCTCGACCACTGCCAGCGGCTTTCGCAAGCGTTCGGCCCACCAGATCGCCCGATCCAGCGAGAAGTTCCACGAGGGCCGCCTTGCCGCCGACATCCAGTAAAGAACCCAGCCGGCCTCGGGGCGGACCTGGCCGCGATTGACCGGCCGGATGCGAATCCGCGGGACTGTTTCGCACATGTTTCACCACCGCATAGGACTCGAGTCGCTGGACGAAACCTGTTCGCGCCGCACTGGATGGATTATCCTCAAGGGACGCAATCTCGACAATCCGTTCGCTGAGGAGGATCAACCATGCCATGCCGGCTGCGTACCTGCTTTCTGTTAGCGCTGTCTCTGGTGTTCACCGGAGCCGCCGAGGCCGACCAGGTCGTTCTCCAGATCGAGGGCGCCTCGGCCGACGGTCTGGCCGTGGCCTCCCTGGACCTGACCGCGGCCTCGCGGTGGTGTGGCATCACCGCCGTTGCCCCGGCGGGGATCACAGCCGTCGATGGGGACGGCCGGACGGTTCCGATGCAGTTCGTGCCCGACGCCGATTTCGACGCCAACGAGCGGATTTCGGGAACGGCCGTCCTCCGCCTCCCGCCCGGCGCCGGCGGCAGCGTCCGGCTCGTCTTCGGTGCGGAAGCGCGAAAGGAAACGGAAGGGGCAACCGTCGTGTCGACACCGTTTTACCAGGTTGCGCACACCCCGGGAAAACAGGGCGGCCTGCCCTCGAAGATCACGTTCCCCAAGACGGGCAAGGTGTTCGAATCGCTGCGGTGGTACGACCGGGCCTATCACCGCCAGCAGGGGGCGTTCCGGCTGGCCGACGATCCCGATCCGAAGATCGAGACGATCTCCGCCGGCCCGTTGTGCACGGTCGTGCGCGTGTCGGGCCGATTCATGCTTGGCGCCAGCCAGCCCGACTCTCGGCCCGTCGCCGTCTACCAGTGGTTCTATTTCCACGATTCTCCGCTGGTCTACGTGACCGTCAGCCAGCGGCAGCAGCAGCCCTTCGCCTGGAATGAATGGCACTTCCTCGAGCTGAACTACCCGGACGAAGCGTTTACCCGCTTTGCCGGCGCCCGGCCGGAAGCCACGGGGGAGCTTTCGGCCTCCAAGAAGAGCACGAGCTTCTCCGATTGGGGGGCACTTGCCGACGGCGAGAATGCCATCGGTATGTTCCGCGCCGAACGCATCCTGGTCTACGACGGCCGCGGAGGGCACGGGACCTACCTGCACGCTTTTGGCAATGCGGCCTGGTCGAGCTTCAGCGGCACGCGGCGAGACCTCTCCGCGTGGCTGTGGATCGGCAGCGACAAGGACCCGCTGGCGGCGATTCGTTCCGCCGCCGAAGCGGCGCCGACCGACGCGCGCGTAACGGTCGCCGTCGGGCGAGTCAACCGGCGGCTCGCGGAACTGCGCGATCAACTGGCGACGCTCGGCGGCCAGCCGCGCCGGCAGGCGTGGTGGCGCCTGGCCGCCGCCGAGCAGCTTCAGGCTCGCGGACGGTTTCAAGACGCGCTCGACGCGGCCGACGGCCGCCTGCCGGCCAATTGGGCGTCGCTCGTCTCGGGCGATCTGGGCGTGGCGCTGGAGCGGACCGGCGACGGGATGCGGCTGCTCCAGTTGGCCGACCTCGGCCGCCAGCGACAACTGCTGGCCTCGAAGCCGCTGCCGCTTTTCCGCGCCGTTCTCCGCCAGGTCGAGAATCGGGAGGAGGTGGAATTGTCGGCCGAATCGGGGTGGAAGCAGACCGAGAGCCGAACCATCGTCGGGGGCGGACTCCACCTCCAGTGGCGGGAACCGGCCGACGAGCGGCTTTCCGGGCTGACGATCGTGGCCGAGGCCGTCCCCGACGATCAAAAGCACCGCGTGAATTGGTCATTCAAGCTCGAAGGCCTGCCCGCGGCGTGGGGCGCGTGGACGGTGGCGTTCCCCCAGGCGGCCCTGGCCGAGCCGGGCCCGGATGCCGAGGTCTTCTTCCCTCGCGGCGCCGGCGAAGTGGCCCAAGGGGCCTGGTCCCGAGCGTTTGAGTTTTCGGGCACCTATCCGAGCGGCTGGACAACGATGCCCTACCTGGCCGTTTACGACGCGGCGAAAAGCACCGGGCTGTACGTGGCGATTCACGATCCGTGGGGCAGCACCAAGGACGTCCGCGCGGCCAGCCGGCCGGCGGACCGCGCGGTCGATCTCTGCTTCACGCATCCGGCCAGCGGCATGGGCCGGCCGTCGGCCGGCTTTCAGCTTGAAGGCGGCGTCTGGCAGCTCCTTCGCGGCGACTGGTTCGACGCCGCCGTGATCTACCGCGACTGGGTCCGCCAGCACGCCCGGTGGTATCCCAAGCTCGGCGCCGAGGGCCGCGGCGACACGCCGCGCTGGATGCGCGAGCTCTCGTGCTGGGTGATGACCGGCGGGGGTCCGGACGAGGTCGTTCCGGCGGTCCGGGAGTTTCGGTCGGCGATGGGGCTGCCGGTCGGCCTGCACTGGTACAGTTGGCACCAGATTCCCTTTGACAACGATTATCCCCACTATTTTCCAACCAAGGAAGGGTTTGCCCGGGGCGTGGCCGAGCTGAAATCGTCAAACGTCTACGTCATGCCGTATATCAACGGCCGGCTGTGGGACACGCGCGACCGGGGGATGGAGGATTACCAGTTCAGCTCGATCGCCAAGGCCGCGGCCACCAAGGACGACCGCGGCGAGCCCTACACGGAGATGTACGGCAGCAAGGAAAAAGACGACAGCCGCGTCGCCCTGGCGGTGATGTGCCCGGCGACCGAGCTTTGGAAGTCGAAGGTCGGCGAGATCGTCTTGCGGCTGATGAACGAATGCGGGGTCGACGGCGTATATATCGACCAGGTGGCCGCGGCCAGGCCGTTGCTCTGCTTCGACGCCTCGCATGGCCACCCGCTGGGCGGCGGCCATTGGTGGACCGAAAGCTATTGGGAGATGCTCGGGCGGATTCGCCGCCAGATGCCCGAGGGGCGGATGTTGACCACCGAGTGCAATGCCGAGGCCTACACGCAATGCTTCGACGGCTATCTCACCTGGCACTGGCAGTACGACGGGCAGGTGCCGGCTTTTCCAGCCGTCTACGGAGGCGCGGTCCAGATGTTCGGCCGGGCATACCGCGGCGGACCGACGAAGGACCTCGCGCTGCGGATGAAGGCGGCACAGCAGCTTGTCTACGGCGAGCAAATCGGCTGGTGCAGCCCGGCCGTGGCGCGGGAAGCGGACAACATGGCGTTCCTGCGCCAGGTGGTGCATCTCCGCGCCCGGCTTGTCGACTATTTCGTGACCGGCGAGATGGCCCGGCCGCCGGCCTTGCCGGATGTGCCGGCGGTGACGGCCGACTGGCAGTGGAGCGGCGTCTGGCCCGTCACAACCCGGGCGGTCCTCACTGGCGCCTGGCGCCTGCCGCGGGAGAATCGCGCGGTGCTGTTGTTTGTCAATGCGAGCGACGCACCGGTCACGGCCCGACTTGATTTCGCCGCCGAGGCGGTCGGCCTGCCCAATGCCGAGCTATCGATCCGGCGGATCACGGCCGACGCCGCGGAACCGGCCTTCGCCTCCCCGCCCGCTTTCAGCAAGGAGTTGGAGTTTCCGCCCAAATCGGCTTGGGCCTGGGAGATGACGGCAAAATGACTTGAGAGGGGCCCATGTTTTCCAGGGCTTCACCTTCAAACGGGAGTTGAGTAGGATTCGATTTGATGGGATCATTCGGTAATCGGCGGTCGCAGCCGGCCGAGTGCCGCCGGGGATGGCCACAAGGCTCCCACGAAGGGTCGCAATCCGCGGCCCTTTTTTCGACATTCCCCCACGACCCTTGTGAGGAAGCAAGATGTCTCACGCCCGTCGAGGCCGAGAGCCATGTACTGGCCGGTTCTCGGGTATCCTGGCTCGATCGTTTTTGTTCGGGTTGTTTTTGGCATGGACCACCGCGCAGGTCGGTTGGGCCCAGGCTGAGCAAGACGCCTCCCGGTTCGACGCTGGCTCGCCGGCGGGCATCGCGGACCTCAAGGCGCTTGAGGCACGGATTCAGACCACGGTGAGCAAGGTGGCCGCGTGCGTTGTGGGCGTCTCGGGCGGCAGCGGCGTGGTGGTGAGCGAGGACGGTCACGTGCTGACCGTGGCGCACGTTTCCGAGCGGGCAGGGCGGAGCGTGACCGTTACATTTCCCGACGGTCGGCGCGTGCGGGCAGTGACGTTGGGCAACGACCACGGCGTCGATGCCGGACTGGTCAAGATCGTCGAGGGTGGCCCCTGGCCCCACGTTGAGATGGGCCATTCGGGTGACCTACAGCCAGGCCAGTGGTGCCTGACGCTGGGATATCCCGTCTCTTTTGACCGGGGCAAATCGCCGGTCCTGCGGATCGGCCGAGTGCTGCGGAGCGGGCCCACGATCATCATGGCCGACAGCAAGATTATGGGCGGCGACTCCGGCGGACCCCTGTTTGACCTCGAGGGGCGGGTGATCGGAATCGGGAGCCGCTGCGACGACCGGGTAATCTTGAACGTTCATGTGCCGATCGACTGCTTTCGAAATCAATGGGAACGCCTCGTTAAAGGAGAAGACTTCAACAGTCTCATGAGGGCCGTCGCATTTCTGGGGGTCGCCCCGGCCGACGATCCCGAGGACCAGCGGATCGGCACCGTCTTTCCGAATTCGCCGGCCGAAAAGGCCGGCATCAAGCCGGGCGACGCAGTCGTCCGTTTTGACGGGAAGCCGATCGGCCGCTATGACGATCTCCCGCCGCTGGTTCAACAGAAGACGCCGGGCGACCGAGTCGAAATCGAACTCCGCCGCGGCGACGAGGTCCTGAAGGTCGAGGCCAGCTTGGCGGGCGTTTCAGGATGAAAGCCTGTTTCACAATCGAATCGAAGACCTCCCACGGCCGCCTGTCGTGCCCCTAATCGCCGCTGGTTTTCAGGCCCGCTCCAAGAACCGTGAATGCCCCCCAAGAATCGCCGCTGGGCATAATCCCAGACCCACCAGGGTTATCCGCATGAGAACAAGCATCTTGCGTCTTGCTTGCCTGCTTTGCTGCGCTGTTGCCGGATTCGGATACCTCCGGGCAGCCGAACCGCCGGCCGGCCCGCGACTTTCCGCGGCCGAGGCGGAAGCCGGTTCCCGCACCGGGCGACGGCCCGGGCGGGGCTGGAACGGCCTGACCACAAACGATGCCAGCGTCAAGGCTGCGTTTGCCCAGGCGGCGCGGCCAGCCGCGGCGGCCACCGTACGGATACTCGCCGACGGTAAGCCCGCAGCGCTCGGCACGGTCGTCGACGCCGCCGGGCACGTGGTCACCAAGGCAAGCCTGCTGGAGGGAGAGCTGACGTGCCGCTTTGGCGACGGGCGGGAGGTCGAAGCGAAAATCGTCGGCAGCAACGAAGACTACGACATCGCCCTGCTCAAGATCGCCGCGACCGGGTTGGCGCCGGTCACCTGGCGATCGGTCCCCGCGCCGCCGGGCAGTCTCGTGGCCGCCGTCGAACCGGGAGACGGACTGCTGGGCATCGGCGTCGTCAGCGCCGAACCGCGGAAAATCCGCGGATCGACCCGCCCGGAAAACAGCCGCGGCCGGTTGGGGATCGGACTCGGGGGCAACCCGGCCGGAGTGGGCATCACCAGCGTCGCGGGCGGCAGCGCCGCGGAGAAGGCCGGCCTCAAGGTCGGCGACCGGGTCAAGAGCATCGACGGGCGAGCGATGACGTCGGCCGACGAGGTCGTGCAGACCGTGGGCGGGCACGCGCCGGGCGAGCTCATCCGGCTGATTGTCGAGCGCGGCGGCGAGGAGCTTGAAGTCGAGGCGGTGCTGGGCAAACCCGAACCCCGCCGCGAACCGCAAGACCATTGGGGCGGCGGTCCGTTCAGCGAGCGGCGCTGGGGATTTCCCCTCGTGTTGCCCCACGATGTGGTGATTCACCCCAAGGATTGCGGCGGCCCGTTGATCGACACCGACGGCAACGTCGTGGGAGTCAACATCGCCCGGGCGCTGAGGGTCGCCAGCTACGCGATCCCGGCGGACACGGTGCAAACGGTGATCGCCGAATTGCTCGGCCGGCGCGGCAAATCGGAATGGGTTCCACGGCGCCCATGAGCTATTTCTTCTTGCGGCGGACCTTGTAGTTGCCGCGGCTCTCGTCGTAGTCCAGTTCGATGAAATCCTTCTTCTTCAGCTCCTCGAGCAGGTCGGAGAAACTGCCGTACCCGTAGTATCCCTCGTTGAACCCCGGATAAACGCGGCGGATGGCCTGCTTGAGCGTGGAACCCCACAAGGGCACGTAGTCCTGCTCGGCGGAGGGGAGAACCTCGAGGACTCTGTCGATCGCCTCCTGCTTCTTGTCCTCCGGTTTGCGGCCCTTTCTCGGCGCGCTTCGAGCCTGCATGGCCGCGCGGACCAGGTCATCGTAATAAATGAATTCGTCGCAGGCGGCGATCAGCAGGTCGGAGGTCGAGCTCTTCACGCCGCATCCGAGGACGCGGCGGTTGTTCTCCTTGAGCTTGGAGACGAGCGGCGAAAAGTCGCTGTCGCCGGAGAGCAGGGCGAAGGTGTCGATATGCTGTTTCGAATAGCAGAGGTCGAGGG
>JAMOAF010000097.1 GCA_023621895.1 Planctomycetota bacterium | reverse complement strand
TTGCTCACCGAACTGGCTCCTTGATGAATCGAGGCACGGCGGGCCGACACCCTACTTCCGATTGTAATTGGAACCGGCCACGACAACCAACCAAAAAACGCCGCGGGTGGCCGCTCGCCGCCGTTTCTGGTTAATATATGGAGATAGGCACGATCAGCGTGCCCGGTCAAGGCCTCGGAGCCCGCCGTGAACTGGCTGAAGACTCTATTGCGGATGATCGCCGTGCTTGGGCCGGTGGCCTGGTGCGCGGGCGCTGCGTCTCCAACAGTCAAGTGGCTCTCGGGCAGCCGGTTCGAAGACAAGCTCGCCTCCCCGGTCAGCGTCCTCTGGGCCGACAACACGCTGCGGCAGTCGCTGCTGGATTTCGGGCGAGCCCAACAGATTGCGGTATACCTCGACCGGCGGATCGATCCCGGCGGGAAGCTCGACCTGGCCGCCAGGAACATGCCGATCGGCGAGATACTTCGCGAGGTGGCAAGGCAGCGGAACCTCGGCGTCTCGATCCTGGGCGACGTTGTTTTCATATCGCTGCCGCACAGCGCGCGGCGCGTGGCGACGGTTGCCGAGCTCAGATGCCAGGATTTGCAGAACCTGGGGAAGGCTTCTGCGCGGAAGTTCGCCGCCGAAGAACGTTTTGCATGGAGTGATTTCGCCACGCCGCGCGAGATTCTCCAGCAACTTGCCGAAAGCCACGGCCTGGAGGTCGTCAATCTCGAGCAGATTCCCCACGATCTGTGGCCGGCCGCCAATCTGCCGCCAATGACGCTCGTCGATCGGCTGACGCTCGTGCTCGAGCAGTTCGACATGACGTTCCAGGTTGCCGCCGACGGCCGCCGCATCGCCGCCGTGCCGGTTCCTGCTGACGTGGCGATCGTCCGCGACTATCCCGGCCAGGCGCAGCCGCAGGAGCTGCTCGCGGCGTGGCGACAGCTTGCGCCCGACTGCCAGTTCCGGGTGATCGGCAGCCGGATCTACGTCAAGGGCCTGATCGAGGATCACGAGCGGATCGAGGCTGCGCAGGGCAAGACGCAGGCCAGGCCGCCGGCCGACCGCGCCCGGCGGCCCGGCCCGGCCGCGCCGCCGGAGCAGGTCTTCACGGCAAAGAACGCCAACGTTCCGCTCGGCGCCGTGCTCAGCGCGTTTGCCAAGCAACTCGGGCTGGAACTGCAAATCGACCTGGAAAAGATGCGACAAGCCGGCATCTCGCTCGACCAGTTGATTTCGTTCGAGGTCGAGCAGGCAAGTTTCGATGAATTGCTCGACGCGGTGCTCAAGCCGGTCGGCTGCACCCACCAGCGGCGGGGCAACGTGCTCGTGGTCCAGCCGGCCAGCTAGAAAGCCTCGGCCGATGTCTCCGCCAGCCGGCGGCTGATCTCCGCGCCGGCTTCGGCCAGGGTACGGGCAATCTCCTCGCGCCGGGCGGCGCGGAAGCGGACCACCGGCAAATAGACGCTCGCGCTCGCCACGAACTGGCCGACGCCTCCTTCTGGCCCGGCGGGTCGGATTGCCCCGATTTCGACGGCGCCTATATGATGGGTAATCTCAGGGAAATCACCGACTACGAAGGGCCCGATCGCCTCAACCCCGGGTCACTCCATCAGTGCAACGTCTTTTCCACGGAGGATGCATGAACGGCGAGCTTGGCAACCAGGTGTTTCTCGGCATCGATCATCCGGCCGTTGCGGCGGCCGACGTCGACGCCCTGGCCGAATGGTACTCTGCGACCCTCGGCTACGCGAAGGTCTTCCGGCATGAAAAGCCGGTCTGGATCCTCCGCGCCGCCGACGGCACGCTGATCGAAATCATGCCGCGGGATACGACGCCGCGCCCCGAACGGACCACGTGGACCCCCGGCTGGTCGCACGTGGCGATTCGGGTGAGCGACTTCGACGCCGCCGAGCGGTTGCTCGACGAGCGGGGCGTCGCCTGGACCGGCGAGGTGTCCCAGGCGGTCGGCGGCGGCAAGGTCCGCAATTTCACCGACCCGGAGGGCAACCTGCTGCAAATCCTCCAGCGGACCAATGACCTCGCCGGAGCGTGAGGCCGGGCACAATGAAAGCGGCATATTACGAGGGCCGGCGGGCCCTCCAAATCCGCCTCCGCGCCGACCCGCGGCGGCAGCCGGCGATCCTGGCGCGAATCCCCGCCGGCCGCTGGGGGGAGGCCTCACGCAAAGGCGCAAAGGGACAATAGGGACAACGATTAGAGGGTGATGAAGCGCACTGGCTCCGCGAGGGCTGCCGCGACGGCCTGGCTGTCGCCCAACCGCCGCTCGAGCGTGCGCACCGCCATCTCCATAGGCAGGCATGCCGAGAATTTCAACCCCTTGACCGCCTCCTCGTCGACCGCCGGGCGCATC
>JAMOAF010000163.1 GCA_023621895.1 Planctomycetota bacterium | reverse complement strand
CTCCATGGGCTGCGCCATGCCGCGGCGCGGCCCGTTCCGCTTCGCTTCGCGTCTTGGCAGACGCGGCCAGTTTCCCTAGTTCCGCAACGGTTTCCCGGTCGACAGCATGTGCTCCATCCGTTCCCGGGTTTTCGCCATCCCGCACAGGCGCAGGAACTGCTCGCACTCGAGGTCAAGGACATCCTGTTCGGTCATCCGGGCGCCGGGCATTCGGTCGCCGCCCGTGAGAATGTAGGCCGCGGCCATGGCTACGGCCACGTCGTGGTCCGACGCAAACCCGCCCTGCTGGAGGTTGTAGAGGCCCGAGCGGACCACGACCCGGGCCGGGTCGCCCAAGGCCCGCAGCGTGGCCGGGACCGGAGGCCGGTAGCCGCTCACGACCAGGCCAAGGCACATATCCTTGGCGCGCCGGATCTGCTGGTCGAGGTTGACGCAAACCACGTCTTCCGCCGTGAAATACCCCAAGTCGATTAGTTCAGGCCCGCTGGCGCTTGTCTTCCCCATGGCGATGGTCTCAAAGGCGCGCCGCACGTACGGGAACGGGTTCACCTCAGGCACGGATTCCGGCGCAAACGCCAACGCGCGCCGCAGCATCTCCTTCGTGCCGCCCCCCGCCGGGATGAGACCTACGCCCGCTTCCACCAGCCCGCCGCAGGTCTCGCCCGCGAACACCACCCGCGCCGCATGCTGCGACATCTCGATGCCGCCCCCGAACGTGTAGTGATGTGGTGCGGCCACCACCGGCCCCTTGCAGAAACGCATGGCCACGTTCACGTTCTGAA
Source organism: Planctomycetota bacterium (assembly GCA_023621895.1). GTDB lineage: Bacteria > Planctomycetota > Planctomycetia > Pirellulales > Thermoguttaceae > JAAYCB01. The sequence goes on along the minus strand of JAMOAF010000163.1, from coordinate 1,578 downwards.
ACTGCGTCACGAGACGCCGGAGGCCTTCCCAGTTCTCCTGCTTCGCTTCGGTCAGGACCAGCGTCAGATCAGCGCCTGCGGAGAAGTGCGGCCCCTGGTTGCCCAGGACCATTCCCGCATACTGCCCGTCGTTGATCAGGCCGATGGCGTGCTCGACAAGCTGGATCGCCGCGCTTCCAATCGTGTTCATCTTCGAGTGAAACTCGACGCACAGGATCCCGTCGCCGAGGTCGATGAGGCTGGCGTCTTCTTCGTGCTGGATCACGGCATTCGCCCGCTTCTTCCAGTTGTCAAGCACGATGACCTTCGGGTTTTCGGGCGCCCGCCGGCTGGCGTTCGTCGCCAGGTCGAAATAGGCGGCGCCTCCGCCATCTTCTGCATGGTAGAAACGGCTGACGCCCGCAGCCTTCATGGCTTGAGCGATCGGAGGAAGCGTCAGGCCGTCCGCCTCCATCCGGTTGCAGACGGCGTCGAACCCCAGAATGTCCCACGTCTCGAATATGCCGCGCTCCCAGGCAAACCCCCATTTGACGGCGTTGTCGATGTTGACGATGTCATCGGCCATCTCGGGGATCCGGTTGGCGGCGTACACGGCGGTGTTGGCGAACACCTTCCACACAAACCGGGCGCCGGGGTCGTCGGCGGTATGCATGATGCGGATCTTGTCCTCGAGGGACGCTGCTTTCCTGGCCTGGGCCAGACACGGAAACGCCGCCTCGGTCGGGGGGCGGTACTCAAGCGAGTCGGGGTCCAGAGAGAGAATTACGGCGCGGCCTTTCGCATCACGTTGCGCGGTCTTCTTGTAGAAGCCCGACCCGGACTTGGTTCCGTATAGGCCTTTGTCGATCATCTTCTGGACGTAATCCGGCGGCACGAGCACGTCGCGGCGTTCGTCGTCGGGGCAGCCGTTGTACACGTTGCCCATCACGCGGACCAGGGTGTCGAGGCCGACCAGATCGGCGGTGCGGAACGTGGCCGACGAAGCGTGCCCGATAGCGGGCCCGGTCAGCGCGTCCACGGCCTCGAAGGTGAGCCCGTCCTTGAGCATCTCGCCCATGATATAGCCCGTGGTGAACGTCAGGATGCGGTTGGCCACGAAGTTGGGCGTATCTTTGGCGTAGACGATGCCCTTGCCCAGGACGTCCTCGCCGAACCGCGCCATGCCCTCGATCACTTCGGGCAACGTGTCAGGCCCGGAGATGATCTCGAGAAGCTTGAGAAACCGCGGCGGGTTGAAGAAGTGGGCGCCCAGGAAGTGCCGGCTCATGTCGGCGTCCATACCCTCCGCCATAGACCGGAGCGGGATGCCGCTGGTGTTGGTGGAGACGATCGCGCCCTTCGTGCGAAAGCGCGCCACCTTCTCGAGGACGGACCGCTTGATGGCCAAGTCCTCCTTGACTACTTCGCAGATCCAGTCGCATTCAGCAATCCGGTGGAAGTCGTCTTCAAAGTTCCCGACCTCGATCAGGTCCACGACCGATGCGGAATAGACGGGCGAAGGCCTGGTTTTCGTGAGAGCGGCCTTGCTGGCCGCGGCAAGGCTGTTGCGCTTGTCGCGGTTCATCTTGTCCGCTTCGG
>JAMOAF010000101.1 GCA_023621895.1 Planctomycetota bacterium | reverse complement strand
TCGTCGAGCAGGACCCGCACCTCGCCGCTGGCCAGGTTGAGCCGGCAGAGCTGGCCGCCAATCGGGTAGGCCTTTTCTTCCGGGTCGTAGCTGTAGTAGCCGAAGTTGGCGTAGTAATGAATGTCGGGGCCGATCGGCCGAACCGCGAAGACCAGGTCGTCGACGCCTTCCGGCAGGGCGAGCTCAGCGGCCGGCTGGGCGGCGCTCGCCGCGGGAAGACCAGGAAATGCCGCGGCAGCGAACCACAGCACGATCGAGAGCGTGCCGAGCGTTTTCATCATGGTTAGGCTCCGTGCAGGGCGGGGGGCGGGAGCTGGAACGGCAGCCGCCGCGGCATGTCTCTCCGCCGGAAGCGAGCCGGTGGGAATATGCAGACTACGATAACTTACCGGCCAGCCTTGGGCAAGAAACGCGGAGCACGCGGCCGGCGCCGTGGCGACAGTCCCGCCGGTAGGCCGGACTCGATTCGTGTCAGGGGCGGTTGGGGTCGGCCGGCCCGAACAAGCCCCGATAGTGTTCGACCGGGTATTTCTCCGCGTTCTTAGCCATTTTAGCTTCCAGCGCCGAGGCCAGGTCAAGCTTCAGCGCGCCGGCCAGGGCCAGCAGATAGGAGAACACGTCGGAGAGCTCTTCTCCGATGGCCTGCTTCTTCTCCGGATCGGCGGCCGCCTGCCACGACTGTTCCGGCGTGAGCCATTGGAAGTGCTCCATCAACTCGGCCGCCTCGATGGCCAGCGACATGGCCAGATTCTTGGGCGTGTGGAACTGGCCCCAATCGCGCTCGGCCACGAAGGCATCGACGATCTGGCGGAGTTGGGCAACCGTGGTTTCGGCGTCGCTCATCGGCATTCCGGAAAAGAAGACCCTCCGCGCGGCTCAGAACTCCGTGGGGCAGAGTCTCTCGAAACCCGGCAGCAACTGCTGCATCGGCGGGTCGATCATTTCTCGCCATCGCGCGCGGTAGTTCTCGGCCAAGTGGACCATGATCTCCAGGGCCAATAGATCGGCGCGCGTCATCACGTGGCGGGTGCTCCGCGATCCCAGCCCGCTGACCATCTCCTCTAGCACGAGGACGTGAAGCTGCATGGCTTGCCGGGCGGTCACCCCAGCGCTGGCCAACAGGTCGGCCAGCCGGCTCAGTTCGCACGCCAGGTGGCCGGAGCCCATGATCACGTAGGCCCGGAGCAGTTCACGGTAGTGGAGTACCAGCTCCCGGGGCAGGTGGCGCGGCAGTCGCGAAGCGGCCGGAGGGAGTGATTGGCAGGGCTCGGACGGCTCTCCCTCCAGTTCTGCCGGGTTGCGGCCTTGGATCGCTTCCAGTTCGCCGACGAGCGCCCGCTGCTGCTCGAGCAGTCGCTCCGCCTCGTCGTGCTCGCGTTGGAGCCGTTGCTGCTGGGCCAGGCTGAGGCGGTGGTTCTCGCGCATCAACTGGTGATACTGCACGGCCCGGGCGAGAACCCAGATCAGGTTCCGCGAGGTGGTCGTGCTGGCGCAGACATAGCCGTCGGCGCCGCGCTCAAAGCAGGCGGCCGCCATCTCCTGCTCGCTCTGAAGACCCATCACGATAATCGGCTCGTGCGCCCCTCCCGCCCGGTAGCCCTCAACCAGCTCGAGGGCGTTCAGCTCCGGCGGGTCATGGCTGAGCAAAACGGCATCGTAGGTATCGTCGCGGAGCCGGGCCATGCCCGCCGCACTCCCGACTACCTCTTCCAGGCGGACGTTCGAAACACTGTCGGCCGAGAACGCCTCGGCGAGCCATCTGCCGGTTCGTTGGCGGTTGGCCACGAACAATACCCGCAGCATCGGTGGAATCGACCGCCATGGCGTTCTGAGTCGCCCCGTTCGCGTTGGTTTCGTCGCCGTCGTCATCGGTTGTCTCGAAATCGGCTCCCGCCCGCCGGGCGATCGTTCAACGGGCCAACAGCGCCAGACCGCCATCCACCGTGGGCAAGAGAGGCGATACTGTAGCGATCTGTCACATCTCGGTCAACGCCGAGTCGCACCATGCTACCCGCCCGACGGGGGATGGTGCGGCGGGTCAGACGAGTCAAAGAAACGCACGTCTGCCGGGGTCACCTTTGGCGCTCAAAAGCCTTATAATGCGCCGTTATGGGGTCGACCGGCATTCGCGCATCGCCACCGAAGGCGGATTCGAACACCATCGACGATTCAGTTCGTTTTTTGACCTTGGCAAGCGTTTTGTGTGGTTCAGGTGAGTTTCTCAGCCCGAAAAGTTGACCGATCGTCTGGAAGTCTGCGCATTTTTGGCGGCTTTGATAGACTGACAATTCTGCGGTAAGGCGGCCCGTTCGTGTACGACCTGGTTCTGGGCTATGTGATTGTCGCTCTGGCTTCGTGCGCGGCTTGTTTTGTCGGGGGAGTTTTTGCGCGCCGGTGGCGAGGGCTGCTGCGGACGACCGTTGCCGCCGTCCTGGTGGTCTTGACCGTTGCGTTCGCCGCGAAAGTGCAGGGGCGCCTGATCATGGCTCGTTTCCTGCCTTTCTCCAATGTGATCCTGGTGGGCAACTGGACGACACTCGGTGCGGCGTGCCTGGCCGGCATGCTCCTTGCCTGGCGTCCGATTCCCTTCTGGCGTCGCGCCATCCTCGGCCTTGCCCTGCTCGGCGTTGGAGCCCACGCGCTGACGCGCCAGATGCCCGGGGACACCCCACCCGCCACCGACACGTGGAGCGATGGCGTCTGCCTCCAGTCGAACCGCGCTTCGTGCAGCGCGTGTTCCGCCGCCACGTTGCTGACCTGCTTCGACATTCCGGCCAATGAACAGGAAATGATGGAACTCTGTCTGACCGGCGCCAACGGTACGCCGACGCTTGGACTATTCCGAGGGCTGAAGCTGAAAACGTCGGACAACTCCTACCGGGTGGAGCCTTTCTTCTCGGATATCGAGGAACTCCTCGCCGACGACGACTGGCCGGCCCTTCTGTTGGTCAAGCTCGAGATCGGCGCTAAGGTCGACCCGCGCTACGAGCAACAGTGGGGCTGGACACCCGGCCTGGGCCACGCCGTGGTTGTTTTCGGCCGAGTCGGGCCCGGCCGGATCGAAGTCGGCGATCCGTCCGTCGGCCGCGAACATTGGACCATCGACGATCTCTGCATTCTCTGGCAGGGCGAGGGATTGCGGCTGCGGCCGAAGTGAGGGGGCTTGCGGATTCCGCCGGCCCATTGCAAGGCGGAGGGGGGGAAGGCAGCAGCGCTTGGCCTGCCGTTTGTACCGCCTGTCCCGTCCATGACGGATACTCCGGCCGGAGGGCGGATCGCGCCGGCTCGCCCGCCGGCGTTCCATTCTTTGACGCTGCGGGAGACGTAGGCTACAGTTCCTACGGACCAGTAGTCCGGCTTGCGCGGGGCAGCCCAGGGTGAGGTGGGCAACGCCAGAGACCGCTCGGCTGGCCAGAAGCGCGGTCTGTTGCCAGGAGTGATGAAAGATGAGTTTTCAACCTGCGGATCAGCTTGCCGACGTCTTCGACATGGAAGATCTGCTTGCCCGCTGCCTGGGCAATTTCGATTTCGTGCAGCGAGTGCTCAACAAGTTTCAAGAGCGGTGCGACGAGGACCTTGCGGCCTTGGAGCAGGCGATGGTCAACGCCGACACCGAGCTGGTGGCGCGGCTCGCCCACCGCCTCAAGGGCGCTTCGGCCAACGCGTCGGCATTGCGGTTGCGCGAACACGCCGCGGCGATCGAAGACGCGGCGCGCCGCCGGGCGCTCGGCGCCGTCCCGCAGCGGCTCGGCGAGCTGAGGCAGGAGTGGGACCGGTTCACGGCCGCCGTGGCGCAGTTCGAACCGCCCGCGATACACGCGGTTTCAGCCTCATGAACCGCACAAGCCAGAGTCGTCCCATGCATGTCTTGGTTGTCGAAGATGACTGCGTCTCCGCTGAAATTCTCGGCAGTTGGCTCAGACACTTCGGCTACGAAGTGACAACCGCCGACAACGGCCGCGACGCCTTCGAGCTGGTCCGCACCGGGCGATTCCGCCTCGTCGTGTCCGACTGGGAAATGCCCGGAATGAGCGGCGTGGAAATCTGCCGCCAAATCCGCGGGCGAAGCTGGGGCAGCTATATCTACGTGATCCTCGTGACTTCCTTCGAGGGCGTCGACAACGTGGTTGAGGGATTGAACGCCGGCGCCGACGATTTCCTCACCAAGCCCCTCCAGCCCGAGGAACTCCGCATGCGTCTCCGCGCCGGAGAACGCATCCTCTCGCTCGAAAGCCGCGACATCATCATCTTCGCGCTGGCCAAGCTGGCCGAATCCCGCGACCCCCAGACGGGGGCTCACCTGGAGAGAATCCGCGAATACTGCCGCGCGCTGGCCGAAGAACTCTCGCATTGGGACAAGTTCCGCGACGTGATCGACGGCGAATACGTGCAATTACTCTACCTCACCAGCCCGCTGCACGACATCGGGAAGGTCGGGATTCCGGATCGGGTGCTGCTCAAGCCCGGGCGGTTCACGCCCGAGGAATTCGAGGTCATGAAGCGGCATACGATCATCGGCGGCGAAACGCTCAACGCCGCCACGCAGGCCCACCAGGGCGCGGAGTTCCTCCGCATGGCCTACGACATCGCGATGACCCACCACGAACGCTTCGACGGCAGCGGCTACCCGCGAGGCTTGCGCGGCGAGGAGATTCCCCTCTGCGGCCGGATTCTCGCACTGGCCGACGTCTACGACGCACTGACGACCGAGCGCGTTTATAAACCCCGGTTTGAACACGAGCTGGCACGCCGCCTGATCCTCGAAGGCCGGGGGCAGCATTTCGACCCCGATATCGTCGAGGCCTTCCTCCGCCGTGAAAGCGACTTCATCACGATCAGCCAGCGATTCGACGTGGCCCTGCCCGCGATCGAACCCGCCAACTCGCTCGCCCCTGCCACCCCGGCGAACCTGCCGGGCGGGTGAATCGCTGCCGCGCTGAAGTGCCGGGGTCAAAACACGCCGGTTACGCCAATTTCGCCTCCTGAATGAACCGCCGCACCCGTTCCGCCGATTTTACCGCTCTTGACGCCTCAACCCCCGTGATCACGTCCACCGCGAAGGGCCGCACCTGCTCGACCGCGCTGCGGACATTCTCCGGCGTCAATCCGCCCGCCAGGATCAAAGGCAGGCGAAGCGCTTCGCGAATTCTTCCCGCCATCGCCCAGTCGAGCGCCACGCCCGTGCCGGCCGGCATGTCCCGCGTCCGCGCATCGAGGAGAACCGCGGCGACTCCCGCCTGCTCCAGTGCGAGCACCGCCTCCAGCGGATCCTCGATCTCGCCAGACGCCCTGCCCGTGGCCGCGTCGATTCGTACGGCCCGGATCAGCGCAATCCCGAGGCCGGACAATTCTCTGCCGATCGCCGCCGTCTCTTCAAGCGAGTTGTCCGTGTGCAATTGAACGACGTGCGGCATCAAGAACCGTGCGATGGCCAGAACCTTCTCCGCCTCGCCGCCGGTGACCACCGCGCGGGCAATCATTGGGGGCACACGCGCCACAAGCGGGGCGGCCTCCTCTCGCGCGAGGTTCCACGGCACCGCGACGGGGTACTCGACCACGAACCCGACGCAGTCCGCCCCGCACGCCGCGCAGAGCTCGACCTGCCCCGCGTTGGTGTTGCCGCAGATTTTCACCCGGACCATGCTTCATTGCCTCCGGCTCAACAGGGCGCGCGGGCCGCCCCAATTCTCGCGGCAGGCCCAATCAGACGGCAGGAGAAATCTAAGCGCCGCGAACACGCGACCATCCCTCTCCGGCCAACCCCAGCCGCCGGATGGCTTCTTCCGGGTCGCGCGCCTTGAGGATCGACGTGCCGACCAGTATGCCGAGTCCCCCGGCGGCAAGCACGGCGCGGACCTCCTCCGGATCGGAGATCGAACTTTCGCTGATTGTTGGAACACCGGCCGGGACGGCGCCCAGCAGACGTATCGTATTGGCGACGGTGCCGTCATCGGTCTCCAGCCGGCTGATGTCGCGGTTGTTGATGCCCAGCAGGTCGAGCTCCAGCGTCAGCGCCTGGCGAAGCTCGCTCTCGTCGTGGACCTCCACCAGCGTCTCCAGGCCGCAGCGGCGCGCTTCCTCGTGCAAGTCAACCAGCCTCGGCCAGGGGAGCGATGCGACGATCAGCAGCAGGCACGACGCGCCATGCTCCCTGGTTGCCTGGACATCGCCCCGGCTGGTCACAAAGTCCTTCCGCAGGATCGGCAGCGAGACCGCCGATGCCACCGCGCGCAACAACTCCAGGCTGCCGCCGAAGTGGCTGCCCTCGGTGACCACCGATAGACAAACCGCTCCGGCGGACTCCATGCGCCGCGCCAGTTGGACTGGGTCTCGCCCGGCGAGCAAGTCGCCTTCCTTCGGGCTCCTGGCCTTGATCTCGGCGATCAAGGGGGCCCTGCCCGCGTCGCGCGCGGCTGCCAGTGCCGCCGTGAATCTCCGCTGCCGATGCGCCATGTTGACTCGCCCGCGCTTATGCGCCCGAAGATGCGATGCGGTTCGATTCCGAGACGAGATCGTCGAGCTTCTTTCGGGCGGCGCCGCTGTCGATCAATTCAGCGGCCAGCTTGACGCCCGCAGGCAGGTCGGCTGCCTTGCCGCCGACCAGCAGGCCGGCGGCCGCGTTGGCCAGCACCATGTCGCGCCGCGCGCCCCGTTCTTCGCCGGCGAAGATCGCACAGAGAAGGTCCGCGTTCTCCTGGGCCGTTCCTCCGGTCAACTCCTCGTAGGTGTACGTCCGCAGGCCGAAATCGACGGGCGATACCTCGTACTTCTTGGCCCATCCATCCTTCACTTCCGCAAGCGAGGTCTTTCCGATCACGGAAATCTCATCCAGCCCGTCCAGTCCGTGGACCACCATCGCGTGCTTGAACTGAAGCTCCACCAGGATGTCGGCGACCATCGCCACCAGTTCGGGCTTGTAGACCCCCAGGATGTGCCGCCTCGCGCCCGCCGGATTGATCAGGGGCCCGATGATCGTGTAGAAGATCGTCTTGATCCCCAAGGCCGCCTCCGGCGGGAGCACCTTGTGCATCACCGGGTGGAAATTCGGGGCATAAAGGAAGCCGATGCCAACCGTCTCGATCAGTTTCTCTGCCTGCTTCGGTGTCAGGTCGATCACCACCCCGAGCTTCTCCAGCACGTCGGCGCTGCCGGAAGCCGACGCCAGGGAGCGGCTCCCGTGTTTTGCCACCGGGATGCCGGCCGCCGCGGCCACGATCGCAACGGCCGTCGAGCAATTGAACGTGGTTCGCCCGCCGCCCGTTCCACACGTGTCGATCAGTTCTCCATCGACTTTCGGCGTGATCTGCTCGCAGTTCGCCCGCATCGCCCTGGCGATCGAAGCCACCTCGCGGATCGTCGGCCCCTTCATCAGCAGGGCCACGAGGAACCCGGCGATTTGAATCTCGGTGACTTCCCCCCCGCGAATCCCGCTGATAATCTGGAATACTTCCTCTTCGTGAAGCTGTTCGCCAATCGTCAGTTTTCGCAACGCCGCCCGGATCATGAATCAGGCTCCGCTCGATCAGAGTGTGAACTTGTAATTGCGGAACGCCATCAGCGTCGTGGTGTCGGTCACCGTGTCGATCGCTTGCAGCTTCTCGGTGACGATTTCCGCCAGGCGCTGATACTCCTCGCTCTGAATGATCGCCACCAGGTCGTAACCGCCGGCCACGGAATACACATCCACCACTTCGTCCATCGCCGCAAGCCGCTTCGCCGTGGCCGGGACCTTGCCGCGCTCAACATGCATCATCACCAATGCCCTGATCATCGCAATTTCGCTCCTCCAGCGCGCCGTCTCACAGCTTATACCCAATTTGCCGCAACAGCCCCTTGCGCCAACGCACCCCCTCCTCGTCTTCCACGCCCTTGGGCGGCGATCCGTCCACCACGCCCAGAATCCCCCGTCCCTGCTCCGTCTCCGCCACGATCACCTCGGTCGGATTGGCGGTCGCGCAAAAAATGCGGCACACCTCCGGCACCATCTTCACCGCGTTCAAGACATTCACCGGGTAAAAGCCGTCCGCGAGAAAAATAACGAACGAGTGGCCGGCCGCGATCGCCGTCGCGCTATTCTTCGCCAACTCGATCATCGCCGGGTCGGTTCCCGAGCATCGCACCAGGCAGTAGCCGGACGCTTCGCAAAACGCCAGCCCGAACTTGATGCCCGGCACGGCGCCCACCAGGGCCTCGTGAATGTCCTCCACGGACTTGATAAAGTGGGTCTGGCCAAGAATCAGATTGACAGTCTCGGGCTTGTCGATCTTCACGGCAGCCAATTGCATTCGAAAACCCTCCTACCGTCGCCGGTGAGTTTTTTCCACGGGGAATTGTAAGCATTGTAGCCGCTTGATCGGCCGCCGCAAGCGCCTCGATGGAAACGGCGCGCGGGAAGAGGCGAAGGCGCCGCTGACCGGACGTCTATCGAACACGGAAATCCCGGCATATTCCTTGGGGGGCGTTGACACGGCCAGCCCCTGGCAACAAGACTCAGTTCAGCACGCCAGCGACCCGGAACCGGGATGGGGCACAAGTTCTCGCCATCAATCAACAGCAACAGGAAGGAGAGTCACGCCATGCATCGCGCCATGACGGCAGCCCAGCGGAGTGGCTGGAATCCAAGATGCCCGCGGCGGCACAATCGGATGATCTGGCCCTTGTGCTTCCTTGGAATCCTGTTCTCGGTCGCGTCCACCGGCCTCGGCGCGACCCACTATGTCAACAACCGATCCGGCGACGATGCCAGTGATGGCCTGTCGCCGGAGAAAGCGTTGGCGACGATCGCCCGCGCCATAGAAAACGCCCGGACTTCAGACACGATTTCGCTGGCCAACACCGGCAGAGCCTATCGCGAGCCGATTCCGCTTACACGATTGGGCGGTACGCCGGCCCAGCCGTTTGTGATCGAGGGCAACGGAGCCACCATCAGCGGACTCCGCCTGCTCCCCCCGGAGCGATGGACCCAGGCCGGAGAAGTCTACGAAATCGCCATCCCCAAGCCTTACGGATTTCCGTACCTGCTCGTCGATGGCCAGGGTTTGCCGCCGGCCGCCGATCCGGACAGATTGCCGCCGGGAGGCTGGGCCTGGACCACGGACGGGGAAAACAAGGGGAATGACAGGCTGCGATTCCGCCCCGCGGAGGGCCGGACGCTGGCGGATCACCGACTCGAGGCCGCGCTGGAGGTCTCCGGGGTTCGCATCGCCTCGGCCAGCTATATCGTGGTGCGGAACCTGGTCAGCCAGTGCCATTCGAACGACGGCTTCAACATCCACGGCGACTGCCGCGGAATCTATTGCGAGAACATCGAGGCGCGACTGAACGGCGACGACGGGTTCAGCATTCACGAGGCCATCGAGGCCGTTGTGCGGAACGGGCATTTTCATCACAACGGTTCGGGCATCGAGGATGTGAACTTGTCGCGATCGATGTACTCAGGAATTCGGGTTCACGACAATACGCGATTGGGCGTCTTGTTCATCGGCGCGTTTCACAGCGCCGTGGACGCCGTGGTCTACGACAACCCCCGCAACTTCGCCCTCTCATCGAGTGAAACCAAGCACCTCGTCGGCGGCCTCCTCAGCCCGCTCAGCGAGACTTCCGTGTATCTCCAGAACGTCTTCGCCTGGGGCGGCCAGTTCGGTGTGCAGGCTTCCGGAAAGTGCCGCGTGATGATCGTCAACTCGGTCTTTTCCGATTCCGCCACGGGACTTGAGACCAGCCAGCATGCGCGGCTGCACCTGACCAAGAGCATCGTCGCCCGCTGCGCCAATGAGGAGCTTCGTCTTGGCGGCGGGGAATTCTTCGGCGATTACAATATCTACTTCCCCGGCCGCTTCAGCGTCGGCAAGGACGCGTTCCTGCCGGAACGGTGGGAGGAGTTTCGCCGCGCCGTGGGCCACAACGAAAACTCGGTGCTTGAGGACCCGAACCTGTCGGAATCGCACGCCCCGAGCCGGGAGTCGCCGCACAGAATCGGAAAAGAGACGATCGGCCCGACGGCTTGCTTCGAGGCGCAGCTCGCACTACCCGGCAGACAGTCGGAGGTCAGCAAACCATGAGGCGGCTTTCTTGGAGCAGCGCGGCCACGCCTGGCGCTTGAGGAGGTCACAGGTCTGGAAGCATGGCGATGGCCGCCGCTTTCCCCAGACCGCTTTGCACCCATCGCCCCGGCCCGCGTCTGCGCTCACGGGCGCGAACCATCGCGGCTGCGCGTCACGGTTTGCTCTGCTCGGCGAATCTCCCTCGATACGTCGCATGGCCATCGCATCTTTCGAACACGAACTGGCAGATTCGCGTGTTCGGATACAGGGCCAGCGGCGCATGTCCGAGGTTCACGATCTCCAGAACCTGATGGTTCGAGATGCCCGGGTGCATGAAGCCCGCGGTGACATGCACGGCAAGCCCGAACCGCGCGAATCTGCTCCGTCCTTCGAGGCGGCCGGAGATATTGTCGGCCAGCGTGATCTTTTCCCGCGTGATTCCAAGGATCATCTCGCCAGGCCGGATTACCACGAAACTCCCGTCCTCCACGTGGACGCTTCTGGTGATGTCCTCGAACCGCGAGTCGTTCTTGACGTGGTAAACCTTCGACTTCTTCTTGAATACCCTGAACTCATTCCCAAGCGTCAGATCGATGGACCCGGGTCCGACCTGCGACCAATCGAGCGGTTCGATCCTGATGGATCCGTCCTTCAATGCCTTCTCGATCTCCGCTCCGACTAAAACACTCATCTCAGCGAGCCCCTTTTGCAACTCAATCCATTTGCCGGCCAGTCGGCGGCCCGTCCCTCGGCGGCCACAGACCCGGCCTCGGCGCCAGCCGCCATCACCGCCGTGTGGCCGGGGAAATCACGCCGCGCGAGCTCGTCTCGGTCCATAAAGTCTATTCCTCTGGATGGCGTCGGCGCGTCCTCGTTTGCAGTCCGGCAGCGCACAGAGGATACTCACTCTTGCCGCCGTTGTTCAAGTCTTGCAGGATGTCGATACGCAAACGGGACGCCCCGGAAGAAACGCCATGATTTTAGGAAAACTGCGCCGAAAAATGAATCCGGTCCCGCGACGATCTTTTTTGCAGACGATTGCCGTTGACGCGGCGGCTGCCGCGGTGGGAGGCGCAAAGCGTGTTTCACGGGCCGCCGCCCCGCCGTTGAGTATCGACGAACCCTTTCACGGGGCCGTGCTCAATCGCCGGCACGGTACGCCCCTGGATGCCGGCCTGAAAATCCCCGTCAGCGGCCAGGCCCCGCCCGACACCGAGGTGACGGTCAACGGCCAGCCGGCCCGCCGGGCAGGCGCCCGCTTCACCGCCGAAGTCGTACTTCGCGAACGTGAGACCGACATCGTTGCCCTCACCGACAGTCGCTTCGGCCGGCAGGAGCATCGCATCCGGGTTGTCTGGGACAAAAACTCGTTTCCTCGCTACCGGTTCTCCATAGACGACAACATCTATTTTCTCCATGACATCTTCCGCAACAAGT